>JAHHSQ010000002.1 GCA_020025135.1 Pectinatus sp. | reverse complement strand
TCTGCATAGCAGTATGCAGAATACTAGGTAAGGTGCCAGGAGTATTAGTTAATTGAAAAGCTTTTTGCCAATTCCCTTGCCCCAAAAGTTCGCTATAATCTTTTACAAAATTGTCGCCACAAGATATGGAACGGTAGAAAATAAAGCGCTCGATAGCGATGATAATAGTGCAAAAAGAACATAGGAGGAGTGGATACATAAAGAATCCACCCTTATAAAAATAGGAAATAATTTCAGTAAACAAACTACGGATTCCTTTCAAATAAAATTAAACTTAAGTATAACATTTTTATCTGGGCGAGGCAAAGCCATTCACCATAGGCAATGGCTTAAAAATATCGTAAAATATGCTATAATAGATGGAAATATAAGTGCTGTGCAACTTTGTTCCATTTTTGCTTCTAGTTAGCAGAAATGCGCTGTTTTGTTTCTTCCTTTGCTGAATTATACAATAAGTTTCGGAAGAAAATAAAATTGTAGGGTTATCGACACTTTATAAAAGTAGCTTTCTTGTCGACCAGATAGCGCATGTAGTATAATAAAAAAATTAAGATATTTCTAGATAAAATAGGAAGGGAGAGTCGGAGACATTTTTCTGAGTAGAAAACGTGTTTCGGCGAGTAATTTGATGTTTGGGATGGCTAAAGATATCGGTGTGGACTTGGGAACTGCGAATGTCCTCATTTATGTAAAAGGTAAAGGCATTGTGCTGAGGGAACCGTCTGTAGTTGCCATAGACAAAGATAATAATAAAATTTTGGAGATAGGGGAGGCGGCGCGTCGCATGATAGGACGCACGCCAGGAAATATAGTAGCATTGCGCCCGTTGCGAGATGGTGTTATTGCAGATTATGATATTACAGAAAAGATGTTGCAATATTTTATTGAAAAAGTAGTTGGGCATAGTTTCATGTCAAAACCTCGTATTATGGTCTGTATCCCTTCTAATGTGACTACGGTGGAAAAACGGGCTGTACAGCAAGCGGCAAAGCAAGCAGGAGCATCCATGGCTTATCTTATTGAAGAACCGATGGCTGCAGCTATGGGAGTGGGCATTGATATATCGGAACCTCAGGGAACAATGATTATAGATATCGGCGGTGGTACTACAGATATCGCAGTAATAAGCTTGGGCGGTATAGTGGTAAGTGATTCATTGCGTATTGCCGGCGATAAATTTGATGATGCCATCATCAAGTTCTGTAAAACGGCACATAATTTGCTCATCGGAGAGCGTACGGCGGAAGATATCAAGATAAATGTAGGTACTGCTATTCGTGGCGAACGCAATGTCAGTATGGAATTTCGTGGCAGAGACTTGCTTACAGGTTTGCCGAAGACCGTTACTCTGACATCAGATGAAATAGCTATTGCATTACACAATGAAGTAAATAGTATTGTGCAGTGCGTAAAAAAGATGTTAGAAAATACACCACCGGAATTAGCTGCAGATATCATGGACCATGGCATTGTAATGACTGGTGGTGGGGCAATGTTACATGGTTTAGATACGCTCATCGGTAAAGAAACTGGTATACCGACATATTTAGCGGAAGACCCACTTTCTTGTGTGGCCATAGGTACTGGACGCGCGTTAGAGTGGTTAAATAAATTAAATAAACAACAATTAAAAGTTGATTCTCCAGAATAGTATGTGCTTTTATTATGGTACTGTGTTATGATAAAGGCACGGCGCGTCAATTGTTTTGACTAATAAGAAACCAAAAAACGATGCTAGAGTGTACAAGTTTGATAAAATAAAATTATGAAAAGTGACCTGATAGGGCCGACTAAGATGATGGCTGTAGGAAGAGGTTAAGAAATAGGGGTGTGTTATGCTACGCGGACTTTATACGGCAGCTTTGGGCATGCTTACGGAACAAAAACGTACGGATGTCATTGCTAATAATTTGGCTAATGCTGATACTAGTGGTTATAAAAAAGATGATTTGATTAGTGGTGAATTTGAGTCCGTCCTCATTCATCGCATCAATGATAAACAAGATGCAGATAATATTTTGGCCTTGCAACATATTGATACGGCACGTGACTATCTCTTGCGCGGTACTGTTGCAGATGGTGGATTAGATGCACCAGTTATTGGCTCTTTAGGGCGTGGTTCTTATGTAGCAGAAATTGCTACCATTCACAGTCAAGGACCGCTGGTTTGTACGGGGAATAAATTAGATTTAGCTATTGCTGGTAAAGGGTATTTTGCCGTGCAAACTCCAGCGGGCGTTCGTTATACGCGTGATGGGAATTTCTACCGCTCGGCCAATGGTCAATTGGTTACGGCCAATAATCAGGCGGTTTTAGATAACGAGGGGATGCCGATTAATTTGCCTCCTAATACGGCCGATATCAGTATTGGTCCTGATGGCACGATTGTGGCCGGTAAACAAAACATCGGTCAAATCGGTTTGACAGAATTTAAAGACCGCAATGAAGTTATTAAAGAAGGATATAATTTATATAAGCCACAGAAAAATGCACGTCCATTGTCAGGAACAGGGACTATTGAGCAGGGATATTTAGAAAATTCGAATGTCAATATTGCCAAAGAAATGGTAGAGTTGATAAATAATTATCGCTCGTATGAGTCGGATTCTAAAGCGTTGACGACACAGGATAGCTTGCTAGAAAAAGCGGTCAATGATGTCGGCAGAGTGAATGGTTAATAAAGAAGATAAAGCGAGGATTTTATTGAGATGATGAGAGCGTTGTGGACTGCTGCCACAGGCATGATTACTCAGCAGAAGAATATGGATGTTATTTCTAATAATTTGGCTAATGTTAATACCACTGGATATAAGAAACAGAGAGCGGAGTTTCAAGACCTTATTTATCAGACTTTGCGCGAACCAGGGGCGCCAAGTGCTCCTGATTCTACCTATCCTGTTTCTATTCAGATGGGGCACGGTGCTAGATTGTCAGCTACCACTAGACTTTTTGCTCAAGGTAATTATCAGGCTACCGGTAATCCGACTGATTTGGTTATTGACGGTGACGGCTTTTTCCAAATCCAGATGCCGGACGGAACGATTGCTTATACTAGAGATGGTTCTTTTAAACTAGACCAAAATAGACAGATTGTCACTTCAGATGGATATCCACTCATTCCTAATGTTGTTATTCCAGAAAATGCGCCGAGTGATAGCATCACTATCGGTTCTGATGGAACAGTTTCAGCTACTCCAGCTGGTGGTGATACAGAACAGCTAGCTCAGATAACGATAGCACGTTTTGTCAATCCTGCTGGCCTTTTAGCCAAAGGAAAAAATCTCTTTGTACAGACCAGTGCCTCTGGTGACCCCATTGTCGGCAATCCAGGAGAAGATGGAGCGGGGAGTATAACACAGGGATATTTGGAAATGTCCAACGTACAAGTGGCAGAAGAAATGGTTAATATGATTGTGGCTCAACGTGCTTATGAATCCAACGCTAAGGCTATTACAACCTCTGATTCTATGTTAGAAATTGCCAATAACTTGAAGCGTTAAGATGAGAAAATATCTTGTTATTGCCTCTTGTTTATGTTTAGGGATTTTTTGTGGATTGGTGCAACAAACCGAGGCTATGCCTTCTCCGGCATGGGTGTCCGTAAATAGAACTGGTAATATTTGGACCGACAAAATTTTGCTTGGTTCTATTGCCAATATAAGTTGTGCTGATACTGAGCGCAGGCAGGAATTGATAAATATGAGTTTGGGAACCATTTCTCGGCCGGGAGATAAAAAGGTTTTAACGGATTATGTATTGAGGCTTTTGATTGATTCTTCCAAAGTTAATGTGCAGAATGTGAAATGGCAGATACCAGCTCAAGTTACGGTGACGCGATTATCTCAAACTGTTACTGGCAAGGAAATTTTGCAAGTGGCAGAAAATAAAATGGCAGCCTTGGTGAAAAAGAATGGCGAGAAGCGAGTTTGGAAGATTGTGCCAGTGGCGGAACCAAAGGATGTTTTGCTCTCGCCAGGTAAGGTGACTTATGCCGTGGAAATTCCGTATGGCATCAAGTACGAATTTCCCACGATGGTGTACGTAAAGATGTTGGTAAAGGGAAAAGAAGAAGCTAATGTCTTATGCCGACTGCAATTACATACCTATGATAAGGTTGTCGTTTCGGCAGCCTATATCAAGGCCAATCAAGTGATTACCGCACAGGATGTTCGTTTGGAAAATCGCGATTTAGGCGTCATGGAAAGTAATTATGTCAACAATTTAGATGCAGTCATTGGCAAGGTGTTGCGCTATCCATTAGAACCAGGAAAGATTGTGCGCAAAAATGCATTGGCAAAGGTAGTTTTAGTGCGCATGGGCGATTTTGTACACATCAATGCGCAAAAGGGGACAGTTGTAGTGCAAACTGATGGTGTAGCTATGGGAACTGGTGGCAAGGATGACTATATCCGCGTTAAAAATACGGTTACGGGAAAAATAATCAATGCTAGAATTGTTAAACCGCATGAAGTAGTAGTAGATGTGTAAAAGGAATGGAATGGTATGCTAAAAAAGTTCAGTTTATTTTTGATAGTAGGTTTTTTATTGTTGGGACAGTCAGTGTCGGCCAATCCATCGCTGTGGCTCAGTGCTGCTGGTACGCCTCCCAAAAGTCTCTTTGCGGACCATCGTGCTAGCGCAGTTGGCGATACGTTGACTATTTTAATTAGTGAATCTTCCTCTGCTAGCACTAGTAAATCAATGACAAATGGTAAGAGTGGGAGTACTTCCTTGGGAGCAGGTGCAGGTATTTTTCATTTTTTAGCTGCTGCTTCTGCCAACCAATCGGACAGTTTTAAAGCGAAAGGGGCCTCGGTAGACAGTAATAGTGTCAATGGGAGAATCACGGTCACAGTTGTCAGTGTAGAGCCAAATGGCAATTTAGTCGTAGAGGGGTCGCAATCAATTTGGCAAAATAAGGATGAACATCATATCTTGTTTCGCGGGGTTGTAAGGCCAGAAGATATTTCTTACAATAACACCGTTCCTTCGTCATTAGTAGCAGATGCTACGGTGCGTTTTGATGGCAAAGGGCCTTTGAATGCAAAACAACGCCAAGGCATTTTGACACAGATACTTAATATTTTATTTTAAGTTTAGGAGTATTTTTATGTATAATAAATGGCAAAAGGCTGTTTTTCTCAGTATCTTTTGTATCTTGTTGGGTGTAGGTAGAACCTGTTTTGCCTATGATATGTCTACGCGCATCAAGGATATTGCACAGGTACAAGGAGTGCGGTCTAATCAACTAGTGGGCTACGGGTTGGTCATCGGTTTGCCAGGTACGGGAGATAGCAATAAAACTCTAGAAACATTAAATTCTATCGCTAATATGTTGCAAAATTTTGGTGTAAATATTAATCCGGCTACTTTAAAACCGAAAAATGTAGCTGCTGTAATGGTGACAGCTACCTTGCCTCCTTTTGCACAGCCAGGACAACATATCGATTTTACAGCCTCTTCCATTGGGGATGCGAAGAGTTTATCTGGCGGTATTCTCTTGCAAACTCCGTTGCGGGCTGGTAATGGTTTGGTTTATGCCGTTGCACAGGGCGCGATAGCGACAGGCGGTTTTTCCTCGAGTGGGCAATCCTCTAATATCTCTACATCTGGTATTTCTAATGGCGGTGCGATTGTCGAACGAGGTGCTGGCGGTACCTTAGGACAAAATGGCAAGATTGTCTTAACGTTAAATAACCCCGATTTTTCCACAGCAGCACGCATTGCTACTGCAATCAGTAATGGGTTAGGTGTCAGTGCCTCAGCTGTTAATCCGGCTGAGGTAGATGTTTCAGTGCCAGCCTATTATCAAAACAATTTAGTTGGCTTTGTTGCTAATATTGAAAATCTTTCTGTTGTACCGGGCTCAACGGCTAAAGTAGTTGTCAATGAAAGAACTGGTACGATTGTCATGGGGGGAAATATCACAGTTAACCAAGTGGCAATTGCGCAAGGCGGATTGAGTATCAGTATTGAGCGTAATAAGAATGTCTCTCAACCGCCACCTTTCAGCTTAGGTAGTACAATTGTGACGAAAAATACTAAAACCAGTGTGAAGCAACAAAAGGCTAGCACAATCGTTTTGGATTCTACTGCTAATGTTAATGATATTGTTGGCGCCTTGAATGCTGTTGGAGCTACGCCACGCGATATTATATCTATTTTGCAGGCGATGAAGGAATCTGGTGCCTTGCATGCACAGCTAGAAGTTATTTAAGAGGGATATAATGAATAGTATAAATCCAATTATGTCGCAACCTGGAATGGAAAGATTGCAACAATTACAAACCAGTCAAGAAATAAAAAAATCTTATCAATCTTTACAAACAACCGAAGATAGTAAGAAAGATGCAAAATTGCAAAAGGCTTGTAAAGAATTTGAAGCTATGTTTATGAATATCATGTTTAAGGAAATGAGGAAAACAGTTCCTAAGGATACTCTTTGGGGAGAATCCAATGAAGATGATATTTTACAATCGATGCGTTATAGTGCCTTGACGGAAAATTTGGCTCAGGCTGGTGGCGTCGGCTTAGGAGCTATGATGTATCGCCAAATAAAGCAACAAAATTCAGCGCTTTCGCCAGATGAATTTGCTGCTTTGCGATTAAAAATGAAAAAATAATACAAAAGAAGATGGCTGCTTGGCGGTCATCTTCTTTCTATTCCGAATAAAATTAAGGGAAGAGGCATAGTTTTGAAAAAGGTTTGGGAAATAAGGGCAATACTCTGTGCTGCGATTATGGGCATATTGTTTTGGAGTGGAAGTACATTAACACTTGCTGCGGCAAGGCCCATTCAATTAGAGGCGATTAGGAGCAGTCAAGCTATAGATAAAGATAGAGTGGTATTTCAATTTACGCAGATGCCAGTTTATCAAGTAGAAAGTAATGCTAGTGGAACAGAAATCACATTGCATTTTTCTGGTACAGCGATTAAACCAGAAAAGGAATGGATAAAACCAAATTCTGTCATTAAGGCAGTGCGGGTGGAAAACACACAGGACGGGACACGTGTATTTCTAAATCTATGGAAGAAATGTCCTTTTAAAGTGCATACATTGAGCAATCCAGCACGTATTTACATCGATTTTGCCAAGTATTATGAATACAGCAAAAATAAAGTAATTCAGCCAGGTGTATTATATACAGAATATGCTCAGCATAATGCATCTGGTAATTTGCGTGCTTATTTGTTGACAGTGGACCCCAAAAAAGTTGATTTAATACCGGCCTTAGGAGGCTATACTCATTTGGGGAGAAATACCGTTTTATGCATGGCAGAAAATGGTCAGGCTTTAGCGGCTATTAATGCTTCTTATTTCGGTCGTGGGAAAGAAGTTTACGGTCTCACTAAAATAGATGGCGTGATTGCCAGTACCACTTATTTACCGCGCACAGCATTTGGTGTGGATAAAAGTGGACAGCCTATTATAGATACAGTGAATTATCGAGGCGAAGTGATTTTACCAGACAAGGAAGTTTTGCCAATAGCCGGCGTAAATGTCGCTCGTTCGGCAAATACTTTAGTGCTATATAACCATTACTATGGGTCAAGTACCGGTACAAATGAGTACGGAGTGGAATATACAATTCGTAACGGCGAGGTAATAGCTAAACATACGGCTAATTCACCGCTTATTCCTGGTGAGTATGTTCTTTCTGCACATGGTAATATGCAAATTGCTTTAGCGAAGTTACGGGTTGGCGACAAAGTTATTTTGCAAGAAGATTTAGGACCAGCGTGGCAAAATGCTTGGCAAATTCTCGGCGTTGGTCCGCGCCTTTTGCGCGACGGTCAAGTGGACATTACAGCGCGAGAAGAACATATTGGTCCAGATGTTTATGGCGGGGTATCACCGCGCACTGCAGTGGCGGTAACGCGCACAGGAGAGGTTATTCTGGCGGTAATAGATGGAAGAAGTAGAATTAGTGATGGTTTAACCTTAAATGGCCTAGCGCATTTTTTAATGCGGTATGGAGCTTGGAATGCAGTCAATTTTGATGGCGGAGGGTCTAGCGAAATGGTTTTGCATAACAAAATCGTCAATCGCCCTTCTGATGGTGGAGAGAGGGCAGTTGGCACGGCTTTGCTCGTGCGTACAAAATAATACCTACTTGCTATTATATGCATCTTATGTATAATGAGAAGAGAAGAAAGAGAAGGTGATAATGATGTTAAAACGGTTTAGTTTAAAAGTATTTGCTTTAACAGTGTGCTTATCACTATGTATGTATTACACTGCCTTTGCCCAAGTTATTGTCGATGAGGTGTCGGTGCTTTCTGGGACGGTGACTTGGACTGTACAGGTAGGGCAGGAAGTGCAAGAAGGAAGCAATTTAGTCAGTATTCAAACGCTTACTGGCAGTGCTTCAGCTTGTCGTGCTTCACAAAAAGGAATAGTAAGTGCAGTTTTGGTACATGCCGGTCAAGATGTACAGGTTGGTCAAACTGTTGTTAAGATTAGTCCGCAACATTAAAGATAGGGATGAGCGAGGTGAAATTTTTGCCAAAAGCGTATAAATGGGTTTTGTTTTTATTTTGTTTGACATTGACAATGTTGACTGGTCGCGCTTATGCTTCGCCTACTATGTCAGTGGAGCAAGTAAAGCCTGGCATGATAGGTATCGCTAGGACCGTGATACAGGGAAATAAAATTGTCGATTTTAAAGTCAAAATTATCGGTGTGGTAAATAATAATATGCAGGATATGATAATGGCGAAGGCCTACGGTCCGGTAGTAGATGATACAAATGGTATCATTCACGGCATGAGCGGTAGTCCAGTTTATGTAGATGGAAAGATAATCGGCGCGGTGGCTAGAGCCATTTCTTCGGATACTACTCCCTATATGTTTTATATTACTCCCATTGATGAAATGACGGCCCTTTGGCAGTTGCCGGATAATTTAAATAAGGATAAATTGCCACAAGTGAAAATTGATTTGCAGAACAATAAGAGCGAGAGCATAGACAAAGAAATAGCAAAAATACGTTCTGCTTATCTAAAGACCTTGCCTTCACAGCCAAAAGAGTTACCAGCAGGTAAAGGGTCTAGTAAGAAGCAAATTATTGCTAATAAACGAGTTGATAATGGCAAACAATTAGGAGAAAAAACAAAGAAAAATACGTTACTTAGGGGCTATGTTTTACCAGGGATGAACATGGCAGAATCATCGCCTTTAACAGGAACGACACCGCTTTTCGCTACTGGTTTTTCTGAAAATAGCCGTCAATTTTTAGCGAGTAAATTAGCCCCATTCAGTTTAGAACCGACTAGCTTGGCAGTTAATGATGTTGATAGTCAGGGAGGAAGTATTATCGGGACAGCTAATTTACAGCCGGGAAGTTCTGTCGGAGCAGCGGTAACCTATGGAGATTTTATCATTGGCGCGGTAGGTACGGTAACAGATAGGGAGGGGAATAAAATTGTGGCCTTTGGTCATCCCTTTACTTATCGTGGCAATGTAAATTATTTTATGGTAAATGCTGATATCGTTGGTTCTGTAAAGGGAATTTTAAACGGTGTCAAGGTCGCTTCCATTGGCAAAATAATTGGACGCATTAATCAGGATAGATATGCTGGTATTACTGGTATTTTGGGAGAATATCCGGCTGTTGTGCCAATGAAGGTGGCGGTGTTTGATAAGAATTTACAACAACGTAATATTTATAGTACAAGTATTGCTTATAATGAGGAATTGGTACCTAACTTGGCGACCAGTATTGCCTACGCTTCTTTAAATCAGTCCATAGACCGTTTGGGTGGAGGGACTGCGCGCGTAAAATTTACCATTCATACTGATGCTGTACCAAGTGGTATTATTACGAGAAGTAATATGTTCTATAATCCACAAGATGTCGGGCAGTTTGCTGTTTCCGAATTGGGAACCGTTTTGGGGCTTATTACTACTGATGCTCAAAAACAACGTACCATTATGGGAATTGACGTCGACATGAATTATGATACCAATCCACAAGTAGCCTCTATTTTGCGGGCAACTACTAGTTCGTTAAAAGTAGTGCGCGGAGAAAAAATAAATGTAGTTGTGACCTATAAACCGTATCGGGGAAAGGCCAGAGAAGTTTTAATTCCCTATATTATCCCTGCCGAACAACCGCTCGGTGATATGGTTTTAGAAGTGCGTGGTGGTGGATTGATACCGGTGAGAGACCTTTTGCAGGGTAATATTGACACTAGTGCAGAAGAGGATAAAGAGCAGACTACCGCTGATAAGATTGCTCAATTTTTAGATAGGCCCATGAATAATGATATTTTAGTGGAGGCTGGCACTAATATAGCTGAAAATGATAAAGAGCAGAAAGAAGCCATTGAAGCAGCCGTGAAGTTCCAGCAAAAATTGGTGGCAATGGGTAAACAGGGCAAGAGAGTATTGCCTAAACCAGCAGTGGCCACGACAGATTATATCATTGACAATGTTATTCGCATTCATTTGAATGTAGTTAGAAAAAAATAGTTTAGGAAAAAAATAGTAAATTAGTATTTACTATTTTTTTTTTTATTGTTAAACTATACCTTATAGAGTGTTAAAGGAAGAGGGATTGAATTGCCTATTTTTGAGAAAATAGGAAAAAAAGTGTTGGACTTTTTTTCTGTCTGTGGCGGTTTTGTCATCTTGTTTTGGCAGGCCCTTACTCAATTAAAGAAAAAACCGCACTTTAATAATACATTTAAGCAAATGTCGCATTTAGGAGTTGACACTTTGCCGATTGTCTTGTTGACGATGTTATTTACAGGTATTGTTTTGACGATGCAAACGGCAACAGAGTTTATTCGTTTTGGGGCTCAATCTACGATAGGTGGCGTAGTAACTATTGCGGTTTGTCGCGAATTGGGACCAGTGCTAACTGGCGTAGTAGCTGCTGGGCGAGTAGGCGCAGCTATTACGGCGGAAATAAGCACAATGAAAGTTACCGAGCAAATTGATGCTTTACGTGTCATGGCGGTCAATCCAGTTCATTACTTGGTGGTGCCGCGTCTGTTGTCTTGTTTATTAATGTTGCCACTATTGACCGTGTTTGGTGATGTAATTGGTATAATCGGCAGTGCGGTAATGGCTAGTTATTATGGTGTGAGCAATTTTACTTATATGCAATCCATTAATACTTTTGTGGTTGTACACGATTTTACAGGGGGCCTAATTAAGGCTGTGGTTTTTGGTATTGTCATTGCTATTATTGGGTGTTATTATGGACTTAATGCTGATAACGGCGCTGCTGGGGTCGGCAAATCGACCACTCAATCTGTGGTAGGTGCGATTATTGCCATTTTCTTTTTAAACTGTTTCTTGTCTTTAATTTTATATCGTTAAAGGAGCAGAAATGATTATAGATTTGAAAAATGTCAATAAGGCTTTTCGGAATCGACAAGTTTTGAAAAATATCAATTTTTCGGTAGAGGAAGGACAAACTGTGGCCATCATTGGTGCTAGTGGTTCTGGGAAAAGTACTTTGTTGAAATTATTGATAGGTTTAGAGAAGCCAACTAGCGGTGAAATTTGGATAGACGGCGAAGATATTGCACGTTTGACAGAACAAGAATTAAATGTAAAGCGTTTACATATGGGGATGGTTTTTCAGTATTCCGCGCTTTTTGATTTTTTGAATGTCAAGGAAAATGTGGCCTTTGGCCTGCGAGAACATAAACATCTATCAGAAAAGGAAATAGATGCTATTGTGCGCGATAAGTTATCAATTGTGGGATTAGCTGATTTCGCTAACTACATGCCACAAGAATTATCTGGTGGCATGCAAAAGAGAGTTAGTTTAGCGCGAGCAATTGCTTTTGACCCTAAAATTGTCTTTTATGATGAGCCGAGCTCTGGGTTAGACCCAATTATGACAGGGCGCATTGATGAGTTAATTTTACAGACACAAAAGGTGTTGGGAGTTACTTCTATCGTGGTGACACACAATATGGAAAGTGCCTATTATATCGCCGATAAGATAGCGATGATACATGAAGGTCGAATTATTATTTTTGGGACGGCAGAGGACATCAAAAATTCCAATGATGCCAGAGTACATGAATTTATCACTGGTGGCAGAAAGCAAGAAAATTAAAATTATTGATAGTAGGTGAGCAAATGACAGCAGAAGCAAAAGTAGGAATGTTTTCAATGTCTGCGTTGTTGTTGGCCATTGTAATTATTGCTCATTTGGGACATTTTACTTTTGGAGAAAATCCTTATTATAAAGTCAACATTATTTTCCGCAATGTCAATGGCTTAAAACCAGGTTCACAAGTTTGTTATGCTGGAGTAGATGTCGGCAAAGTAGAGCGAATTGAAACTGGTAAAACTGGCGCTGTGGTAGTGAGTGAAATAAAAAGCGACACGCATATACCTGATAATTCGATTATTACTATTGCCAGTGATGGCTTAGTGGGAGAAAAATTTGTCAGTATTGATGCTCCAGCTAAAGCTAGTAATTCTTACATAAAGGCCAATTCTACGGTTTACGGAACACAACCAGTGGGCATAGATGCCTTACTGGGTACGGCGGTGCAAACGCTCAACAAGGTGGATGTATTACTCGATTCATTCAATCGTGTTGTCGGTAATAGGGATGTACAAAATGCGCTTATCAATTCTGCCACCAATATAGAGAGTATTACGGCTAATATGGATAGGACAATGGACATTATTGCCAATATGGCGAGCAATAATCAGGGAAATATCAATGAAATTGTTCGCAATTTACAGGTTATGACGGGTAATATGACGAGAATTACAGCGACCTCGGAAGAGATGTTAAATAATTTAAACGGCAACAATGGGGCATTTGTCGATAATATTAAATTGACAGCTGCCAATTTAGCAGATACGAGTCAAAAAGTGAGTAAGATAGTCGATAATTTGATGCCAGTAGCAGCTAATCCGCAAACTGCACAAGATTTGGCTGTTATCTTGCATAATGCCAAAGATATATCAGTTAAAGCTAATAAAATGATGGGCCGAATCGATAACATTAAAGTTAAGACGGGCATAGATACCATGTATAGTGCAAGTGATAAAAAGGCAGCGGTTAATGCTGATATTCGCATTATAGGTAAAAAAAAATTGCTTCTTCTGGGAGCTGACAATATTGGCAATGGCGATTTGGCCTTTAATGCTCAAATTGGTCAGCGAAATAGTGGTATCACCTATCGAGCTGGGATGGTTGATAATCGCCTAGGAGTTGGCATTGATACATATAGCAAATTATGGGGACTTTCGTCTGAAATGTCTGGAATAGAGACCCCGCATTTGAAATTGAGAGCTACTTATAATTTAGCAAAAAACCTTTATCTCTTAGGTCAGGTCAACAATGTTAATAGGGTTAAAGATAGGACAACTTATTTTGGTTTGCGAAAAGAATTTTAATAAGGAAGGTAATCTACTTTGAAAAATACAAGCAAATGGCAGAAAAGGTTGACGGCATTACTTCTTACAGGCATGGTTTCTTTCTCTTTACAGCAATGTACGGAGGCAGCATCGATGTCCTTAAAGCAGAGTGTAGAAGCTGCTTTGGCCAATAGTCAAAATATTAAACAGTCAGAGGCCGGTGTAGAACAAGCTCAGGGGGCCTTGGCACAGGCGAAGGGAAAAAGAGGCCTCAACTTGAATTGGAGCTGGAGTTATAATCAACTCAGTGGAAATACCTATGACCGGCAAAACTTGGACCATATGTATAGCAATCAGTTGACAGCGCAATTGCCTTTATACACAGGTGGTTCTTTAGAAAATGCCGTCAAAGCCGCTAAGGAAGGTCTGGATGTGAGTGGTTTGACTCTAGAGAATACAAAACAATTAGTGAAGTTACAGGCTACTCAAGATTATTATCAGATTTTGGAATGCATCAATACGATTAGGGTCAGAAAGAATGCGGTGACACAGTTAGCAGAACATGAGAGGGTAGCCAATGCCAAGTATGCGGCGGGAGTTGTACCTAAAACAGATGTATTGCGCTCGCAAGTGCAGTTGGCAGATGCTAAACAATATTTAGTTTATGCGGAAAATAACTTGGCAATTGCCGAAAGCAATTTCAATAAATTGATAGGGCAAGATTTGAGAACTTCAGTTACGCCGTTAGACGATTATTTAGGGGTAACTAATTATCGCTTAACTTTACAGGAATGTGTTGCGCGGGCACTAGAAAATAGACCAGATTATTTAGCTGCTCAAAAGAGTGTAGCACAGGCTCAGGCGGGAGTGGCAGCTGCCAAAGGCGCTAATTATCCCCAAGTGGCCTTGGTAGCACAAAAAGCTACAGCCGGTGATAGTTCTTTTGGTGACAATATGAGTGATAAAGCAAATGTCGGCGTGCAAGCTAATTGGAATATTTTTGATAATGGTGTTACCAGTGCCCAAGTAAAACAACAGCAAGCCGTGTTAAAACAGGCTGAGGCTAATAGGGATAATGTGAGAGACCAGGTACAATTAGATGTCAGACAAGCTTATTTGACCATGCTAGCGGCAGAAAAAAATATTCAGACTACTAAGGTGGCGGTAAAACAAGCTGCTGAAGATGACCGCATTGCCAAAATAAGCTATGAAGCCGGTGTCAGCACCAATACAGATAGATTAGATGCCAATGTAGCTTATGTTACAGCGCAGATGAATTATAATAAAGCGTTATACGAATATACGATTAGTAGGGCAGCTTTAGATAGGGCCATGGGTGTTCCTTCCAATATATATACGATTGAAAATGGTGTTCAAGCTAATCGTATTTAACTATGCTGGAGATAATAGCTTGCTTCACTTTTTGTAAGTGAAGCAAGCTCATTTCAAAATAAATTTATTAGGTAGGCAGTGACATATATGAAAAAGTTGTGGAAGAAAACAATAATTAGCGGGGTAATTGTTGCTTTGTTATGTACAGCTTTTTCTATTTTTTTGTTGAAAAATGCTCCTTTCCAACAAATGACGGCGCATGATTTGGCCAATAAATTAAGCGCCGCTTTACATACTAAAATCAGTGTTCAATCCCTGCAGATAGTATCCCTTACCAGAGCAGATTTAAAAGAAGTGGTTGTAAGAGATGAGCGGGGGAAAATTTTGCTAGAAACTCCTTCAGTTCAGGTGTATATAAGTCCAATATCCCTTTGGCGCGGCGAATCTCTCTATGGTATTAAATCCATTGAGGTGAAAAATCCCAAGTTATATGTAAAACAATATACGCCTGATAAATGGAATTACACCTTTTTATTGGCGAGAAAACACGTTGCGGGGCAAAAGTTTTTGGCAGGAAATATTATAATTGAGAATGGTCAGGTTGAGGCACGGCTGTTACAAAAACCGTTCGTCCATATTAGCCATATTAATGGTACTATTGAAATAACTAACCCAGATGATTTTGTAATAGAAACAAAGTGTCAGTGGCAAAATTCTCAACTAAGTGCTTTTTTTGGTAAAAAAGGTGGAGATTTACATTTTAATGTCCAATCTCCGTATTTAGAACTGAGTTCCTTGCTTTCCTATTTGCCTAAGGGGTATTTGCCTGAGCAATTACATTTAGAAAAAGCGACATTAAGAGATTTAGCAGTTGATGTGCGCAGTAAAAAGGGGAAACCACTCCTTTATAACGCGATGTTTTCCTTAGAAGGCGGAACGGGACGTTATGGGAAATATTCTTTTTCCGATGGGCGGACTTTTTGTGTAATCAACAATTATGTGGCCCATATTTGGCGAGGATTAGCTTCTATAAACGAGCAAAAGGTATCTTTTTCTGGCTCAATAGGCTTAACATCAAATGGTCCTTTAGATATGACTGTACACTTACCTGAATTAGATATCAATAGATTAGTGTCCGTACCTTTTTCGTGGCAGGGAAAATTGGATTTGGCTATGAGAATAAGTGGCACCTTAAAAAATCCAATAATTTTTGCTAAATTGGCAGCACCCCAAATTGCTGTTAACGGGCAAAGTTTCTCTGCTCTATTAGGGGAAATAAATTATGCAAATGGTCATGTAAGCATAGATAGATTGGTGGCTAAAACTGCAGGGGGATATTGTTTTGTACGCGGACAATATGCTGTCCAAACAGCGCAATATACGGGTCAAATTATTGCTGATGGATTGCAGAATGAACCTCTTTTTAAGCAGTATTTACCAGATATGCAGGGGACTGTTGGTTGTAATTTGCTCTTTTCTGGCGTAGGAAAAAATCTTTCATTGCTTAATGCTCAGGGAAGTATTTCTTTGCTGGATGGCAATTATCGAGGTGTGCCAATAAAATTGCTCACATTGTCTTTGCGTAAGCAAGCCGATAAAATCAATATTTTAGGTGGTTATGCAGAACTGGCTAAGGGTGGACGATTGGCGGTAACTGGGCAAACTAATATACAGGGAAATGGCCAATTACAAATATCTGGTTATGATGTGAATTTAGCCAATCTACGCTCGATAGTTTCTGTTCCACTAGAGGGAAGGGTAAACTTGTCAGGACAGCTTGTAAATACAACGCAGGGAGTAAATTATCAATTCGATGCTATTGGTAATTCTGGTAAAGTTTATCTACCTTTTACTAATATGCATATATCTGTATATGGTTCACAAGGTATTATGCAGATAAAGAGCGCAGTTTTTACAGATGCAACTAGTGGTAGCACAGTGACAGCAGCTGGAAAAGTAAGCCTAGGAAGACAAATTGTCCCTCACTTGAATTTACAATTTCACAATATTCGTCTAGAGAACTTGTCCGGTTATCTGCACAAGAAGGTCATTGGAGGAGTAGATGGCGAGGCAACACTGCAGGGAACTTTGCAAAATCCAGAAATGCGTGGACATGTGAAATTGGAAAATGCCTTGTGGGAAGGCAATTTGCTCAGTCGAGCAGAAGCTGTGTTCACCATGCAAAATCAAGTTTTACACGTTATGCACGGAATGGCCCATTCGCCGTATATAAATATGAATTTTGCGGGCAATTATAACTTTAGAAGTAGCTCTGTATGGGCGGAAATAAATGCCGATGATATTGATTTGGCAAGGTTCAGTCATAAATTCCCCTATCCAGTCAGTGGTAAAGCGGAGTTTCATGGAATAATTTCTGGTACATTGACGAACCCTTGCTTTACTGGGACTTTATCAGCAGATAAATTGCTTTTTAATCATGTACCGATTACTTTTATTAATGCAAAATGTTTTTATGAAAATGGTACTTTGCGGTTAAATCCGTTTACTTTTCATCTTTTATCTGGTAAAGCGGAAACACGCTTTCAAACTAATTTTCAGGCTGGGGTGCTGAATGGTTATTTTAGAGTCAGTGATATACCTGTGGAAGCCATCACGAAGATGATTAATTTTAAGAATGTGTATTTGACTGGTAAATTTAATGGGCAAGTTTCCCTAACGGGTAATTATATCAATCCGCATTTTAGTTTTACCGGTAATATTGTAAATGGCAGTGTTAAGAAGTATCCCATCAAAGAAATTTTGGTTGATGTTTCTTATTACAACCATATTTTGCAGATAAATAAATTATATGGCGAACAGGGACAGGGTAAAATTGCGTTACAGGGCTCTTGGGATACAAAAGGTCCACTCAATATGGTCTTTTCTACGCAAGGCCTGTCAGCTGGTTTACTGACGAACCTGTTTGATTATGATTTTGATACGCGCGGTACAGTTAACGCTTATGCAAAAATCATGGGTACAGCGCAAAATCCACAGGCAGATGTGTCTTTGGAAGTGCAAAATGGCGGTATCGGAGCAGATACGTTTGATAAATTAACTGGTCTTTTAAATTTGCGCAATCATGTAGTAAATATCAACCAAATTTTGGTTACTAAGGGACAATATCAAATGGGAGTGAGTGGTAAAGTTCCATTGGCCGCTTTAGAAGATAAAGGCTGGCAAGTATTGCCAGACTATCAGCAGATAAATGTAGATGTCAATTTTGGTAATGCTAATCTCAGCATTTTACCATTGCTTACAAAGCAGGTAGTTTGGGGAAGTGGTCCGTTAAAGGGACATTTAAAAATCAATGGTACGCTAAAGCACCCCCTTTTTTATGGCTTTGTTAATATTCAAGATGGAGCTATCAAGTTAAAAAGTCTCGAGAAACCGATAGAAAATATTAATACCTTCATAAGATTTAACCATGATGATATTCAAGTGGAAAATTGTACGGGGAATATTGGTAAGGGAAATTATAATTTACAGGGCAGTATGGTGGATGTCATGGCACCGCATCCTACTTATAATTTTTCACTTAACTTGCACCAGTTACAGATAGGCAATCCTTATTATAATGGTCCCCTAGAAGGAAATTTGACTTTAACAAATGCTCAATATGGAGGTCAGGTATTGCCTAAACTGAGCGGCAGTATCCTTTTGAAAAATGTCACTTTAAATTTGCCAAGCCTTTCTAACACTAGCCAGTTTTCTTTGCCCAATATTATTTTGGCAGTTGATGTGCTAGCAGATAGAGATGTCCAGTTATACAATCCGATGCTGTATAATTTAACTTTAGGCGGTAAAGTGCATTTTGGCGGTACGACTTTGCATCCGCATACTACAGGTGAGATAGATATTTTGCGTGGTAATGTGCACTATATGAAGACTTTCTTCAATGTAAAGGCTGGTTCGGCATTATATTTTAATCAATTTGAGTCCTTTTTGCCGAGTATCAATTTAAAGGCGGAATGTCTAATGCCACGCATAAAATTATATCTTGCCTTGACAGGGCCGGTAGAAAATATCAAGTTTTCACTCACTTCTAATCCACCAATGAATCAGGAAGAGCTCTTAAAAATGTTATTATTCCAAGGAAATTATCAACCAGGGCAAGATTTAAATGGCCGTGATATCAATCAACTGGCTACCTTGGGATTGCAAATTGGTCTTTTAAATGAACTAGAAGGTAAATTGCGCAATAGCTTACATTTGGACGAGTTCCGCATCGTGCAAAATAGCAGTAATTGGTTTCATAAGAACGACACCAATAGCAATAATATTCCAGATAGAGAAAATTACAGCATTGAAGTGGGGAAGTATCTCTCAAATAAGTTATTGTTGACGTATGCTAGTAATATCAATAATAGCGATTATACCTATGGCATGCAGTATTATTTTGACAATAATATTAGTCTTTACAATCAATGGAATAACCAGCATGGTTATAGCGTATTTCTAGAAGCAAATATCCGCTTTTAAAATAAGACCGTGTGGGAAATGTGGTGGCATAAACAACATAATAATGTACAAAAAATTAATTATTATGTTAAAATGGTAATGTTTAGAGTTGGAGAATGCTTGAGTTGGATATTTCTACCAATAGGAGGAAAATTTTTTGAGAAAATATAGTCATAAAATATTAGTTTCTACTTTAGCGGTATTAGCCCTTGGGACGGCCACGGCAGGTACGATGTATTCTCCGACCGTTTTTGCGCATGGTAAATCGGTTAAGGAACACATGATGGCTACGAATTCATTGCAGGATGTTGGCCAACAAAATAGTGTAGCTGAGGCCAATATTAATCATGCAAACACGCAGCAAAAGCAAAATGTTGTTGAAAATAAAGCTTTAAAACAAGAGGTCATAGATTGGGATAATAGTAGACCACAGGAAAAGGTCATCGATGCTCAGGTAAAACCATTGGTGGGAAAGACAGTTCTAGGAGTATCCATAACGGGATTACACCATCTTTCTACCGATGAATTAACAAAGAATTTTTCGCTGGTTACTGGCAGTAAAGTGACAGTTGAAGGAATTAAAGAAGACAGAAATAGTATTTATCAATCTGGTTTATGTTATGATAATTATCCGACTTTTAGGGAGACTCCATCTGGTGTTTATATCGATTTTCATGTGATGGAAAATCCGATTTTGACGGGCATAGAAATTGAGGGCAATAAAGCAGTTTCCACTTCGAAGATAGAGAGCATGTTGAAGGTTAAAGAAGGTACTGTGCTCAATACGAATATTCTGAAGAAAAATTTAGCTGATATTGAAGCTTACTATAGTGAAGAAGGTTATATTCTTGCTAAGTTGAGTAATATGTCGGTCAATGAGCAGGGCGTGCTGACGCTCACATTTAATGAAGGTATCTTGGAAGGGTACAAAGTAGAGGGCAATGTCAAAACTAAGACAAAGGTAATTTTGCGGGAAATGCGCATGAAACCAGGACAACCCTTTAATGCCAAATTGGCTAGACGGAGCTTACAGCGCCTTTATAATTTGGGCTTTTTTCAGAATTTGAATATTAAGTTATTGCCAGGAAAAGAGCCCAATAGCGTTATTATGGAAATAATCGTAGAAGAAAAGAAAACGGGTTCTTTTGGTATTGGCGGAGGTTATAGCAGTGCAGATGGAGTGATTGGTACTTTCAGTTTGCGCGATAAAAACTTCCGTGGCACTGGGGATTCTCTCCAAATGATGTATGAGTTTGGTCGTGGCAATGACGACAGAGGGTTCTCCTTTAATTACTATCGCCCGTGGGTGGATAGTAAGCAAACTTCTTTAGGTTTTCGCCTTTACAATCGTTCTTATGAATATGACGACTACAACACCGATGGCAACAAGATTGAGACCTATGATAGAAAGGTACGTGGGGAAGAGGTTACACTCGGTAGACCGCAGGATGAATATACCACAAATTATATCACTCTACATAATAGCAATGACGAATATAAAAAACACGTCAATGGATTGGACCGCAGCCATGATTTAGCCTGGTTAAAAGATAATTTTGGCAGTACGCGTAGCATCACATTGGCACATGTTAAAGACACGCGCGATAATATTTATACGCCTAGCAAGGGGATGCGTTATAGTATTTCTGTCGAAAAAGCTGGTTTTGGTGGTGATTTTAATTACACTAAGTATATTTTGACTTCTCAGAAGTACTTTAGTTTGGGACATAGTCATGTCTTCTTAACGAGGTTAAATGGTGGTTATTCTAGTTCACAACTCCCCGATTTTGCTCAATTTCAAATTGGTGGACAGGGAACATTGCGCGGTTATAAAGTAGACCAATTTAAGGGAAATAAAACGCTATACGGCACTTTTGAGTATCAGTTCCCACTGGTGTCAAAGGTACGAGGAGCCGTTTTCTTTGATTATGGCGATGCTTGGTCAGGCAGAAATTGGAAATGGCAAACGGTAGAACAGAGTTTCGATTTGCACCATAGTTATGGGGTTGGTGTACAAGTCGATACACCACTTGGGCCGTTGCGTTTAGATTATGGTATTGGTGAAGATGGTGGTAGAACGAGCTTTTCTGTAGGCGGTACTTTTTAAGGAATAACGGCGACAGCAAAGTAGCTGTCGCCGTTTGTACAGGCTAGAATGGGTACTTTTTCTTGAAGTGAAAAAATTAGTTTGTTATAATATTTTAAGTGTAAATATTGTCAGAGATAGGGAGAGTTAAATGATTAATTTTGAAAAGAAACAAGTTAAGATAATTAGCATTGTTATAGCCGCTGTATTTTTATTAAGTGTTGTTGCCATTGGAATCGCTCAATATAGCTCAGCGCTATCTACACCGTCCTCTTCAAATGTCGGCGTGGTGAGCTATCAGGAAATAATTTCCGCTAGTCCGGCGATGGTGAAGGTCAATCAGGAAATGCAAGCTGAACAACAGAAGGTAATTGCCGAGTTCAATAAAAAGGCTCCTAGCATGAGTGATAAGGAACGCGCTGATTTTGTCTTAAAATTGCGCGAACAGATGGCTAAGAAACAAGAAGCGTTAATGGCGCCAATTTTGAATAATATTAAGAGTAGTATTCAGGCGGTAGCTAATGCGAAAGGATTAGCTGTAGTCTTAGATAAAAGAGAAGTTGTATATGGTGGTCAAGATATCACCCAAGATGTCTTAGGCAGAATGCAACAACAAGCTAAATGATAATCTAGATACGAGCGGTCGTTTTCAAAATAAATAGAGCAGAGGGATAATTTATGGAGCAGGGAAAGATAGCAGAGAAAAAGTCAAAGAATACCTATGTCTACTATATCGTCGGTTGTCTTTGTTTGCTTGCTGTTATTGGTGCTTGTGGGTTTTGGTTAGTGCCAAAACCCACAAGCAGTCGGCCTATAGCTGTTTTTGATATGCGGGCGGTTTTAGTTAAAATGCCTCAGTATCAGCGACTATTGCACCTTTATGCGGAAGAAGAAAAAATGCAACAAGAGGCTGATGCTTTTAAGCCTCTACTTCCACGACCTACGCCACTTCCTCATGCTCAGGGAATTTTGAATGCCAAGCGAACGGAAAATGATGTTCAGACATCGCAACAAGTAGCTCAAGTAGAAGCTGATCTCAAAGCTAAATATACTAGCTTGGAGAAACAATATGCAGCTAAAAAGGCGAATGCCTGGCAAAATATTAGAAATAAGTACAAAAATGCCTTGTTTAATTACTCTTTGAAGTTGCAAAATGCAGATAACTTACATCTTTCTCCAACTGATATCACGAAAATAGAACAAGAACAGAAACATTTGCAAGAAAGTGAGTTACAGGAAAAGGCCTTAGTAGATAAAGCCTTGGATGAAGAGTTCTTGTTGGAATTTACTAAATACAAAGAGGCTCAAGTAAGTAAACTGCAAGCGGATATAAAGTCTACGATGCAAAAAAATTTATTGGTGGCCAATGCCGAACATGCCAAATGGCAAGAGGATAATATTAAAATGGTACAGGCCCAACTGCAAGCAATGGACACGCAGAAACAACAGATGCAAACTTTACGGCAGGCTCTACAAGCTAAAAAGAGCGAGATTCAATCTTTAGAAACTGCTATGATAAAGGAAGTGCAAGGATTAGCCGAACAATTAGCGGTACAGAATAAATATTCTGCGGTTATTACGATACAAAATGACCCTCTTACGCCATTAGATGTAGCTTATCCGTCATATATAATTACTAATAAAAAACAGTGTGTAGATATAACGCAGATGTTGATAGATAAAATAAGCAGGTGAAAATATTGAAGTATGCAAAGGTATTTTTAGCCATCGTTTTAGTGGCTTTGACTAGTGTAGTCTTTACTGGTTGTGCTAATAAAGCGAAGATTGGCTATTTTGATATTCAAAAAGTATCAGAAAATAGTCCGAAACTAAAACAACTCAATGAAAAATTTCAAAAAGATTTTCAGAATATCAATAGCCAAATGGAAGCGCTTACTCAGAAACAGGGTAGCATGAGTAAGGAAGAGTATAATAAAGAGTTCCAAGCTTTAGAAAAGAAGGCTTATGGCGTAAAAAACAAGTACATAAGTGAAAGACAGAATTTATTAAACGGTGTATTGGCTAAAATTTACAAAGAGGATAATCTCTCTGTAATTACCGTTAAAACCATGGTCAATGTGGAGGGGCAACCGCAAAAGGCCAATGTGAATGTAGATGGAACCGTTGTGAATGGCGGTGTTGATATTACTGACGAAATCATTAAAAATTTACAATAAGGATGGCAGGGAGAATGCAGAAAAGTTTAGAGGAATTGGCAAAAATTGTTGGTGGAAAAGTGCTCAATCCGCGAGATAATGGAGTTTTAATCAGCGGTGTTGCTGAAATTGAGGCGGCCACTAAGCAGGATATTATTTTTGCTGTGGCACCGCACCTAGATGCTGCTGAAAGCTCACAGGCTGGTGCAGTTGTTGTGCCAAGTAATACGAAAACATTTCCGCTTCCCGCTATTTTAGCCGATAATCCCCGCGAGGCTTTTATTAAGTTGGTAAACTTATTTGTGCCTAAGGTAGAGTATCCAGTAGAGATAAGTAAGCAAGCTTTTATTGCTGCGGGAGCGCAAATTGGGAAAGATGTTACGATACGTCCTTTTGCTGTTATTGAGGAAGGAGCCGTTATCGGCTCTAATGTCGTCATTTATCCCCATGTCTATGTGGGAAAAAATGTGCGTATTGGTGATAATACAGTCCTTTATGCCAATGTCAGTGTGCGAGAAAATTGTGTTATTGGCACCAATGTGATAGTACATTGTAATGCCGTAATCGGAGCAGATGGTTTTGGCTTTGTAACCAATGCAGAGCACAAGCATCTTAAAGTACCTCAAGTCGGTAATGTAGTAGTGGAAGATGATGTAGAAATTGGCGCTCAGACCGCTATTGATAGAGCTGCTTTGGGGTCAACTCGTATTAGAAAGGGTACTAAAATAGATAATTTAGTGCATATTGGCCATGGATGCGATATAGGGGAGGATTGCCTTTTAGTTGCGCAGACAGGTATTTCTGGTTCTACTAAGGTGGGTAATAGGGTAACCTTTGGTGGACAAACTGGTACAGTCGGTCATATTGAAATTGGTGAAAATTCTATTTTTGCAGCACGAACTGGTATCATTGGCAGTGTGCCAGCCGGTTCTTTCTATTCTGGCTTTCCAGCGCGGCCACACCGCGAATGGTTGAAGATGGTGGCGGCCACGTATAAATTGCCAACTATGCTAAAGAATAGTAAGCGCTCCCAAAAGGATTCATGAGTTATGGCTAAAATGAATTCGCAACTAAGAAGGGGCTTTTTAGGGGCGATACTTATTTTATGGCTATTTCCCATACAACAACTGCTAGCGGCACCAACTACATATGGCTCTACGGGATTGGTGGAAGTGCCAACTGCTACAGTGGTACAAGGAGAGCGCATTGAATATGGATATTATCATTTAAAGAGAAAAAACGATGAGGTTTTTGCTATTCCGCTTGGTAACCATTTAGAAGGTAGTGGAGTCTGGCAAACGGAAAATGGCAAACGGAGTTTTAAGAACTTTAATGTTAAATATAATTTACAGCGAGAGGGTATTTTTCGCCCTGGTATCTCTGTGGGAGTGGATAATATCACTTGTGATGCCCCGCGGGCAGGATATGTCGTAGTGAGTAAGTCGTTGCCTTTTGGTGTTCGCCTTAGTACTGGAGTGGGCACTGAGCGATATAGGCATGGTTTTTGGGGAGTGTCAACGCCATTATTCTTGAAGGTTGGCGGAGGGGTATTCCCAGATACGAAGCTTTTATGTGAGCATATCGATGCAAAGACAACTTATGGATTGCGAATAGCAACTTTAAAGGGGTTGCAGTTTACCGTTGGATGGCGTGACCATGAACCGTTTTGGGGAGTGACGTATACGATACCATAAGCTACTGTCATTTGCGACATTTAGCAATGTTTTTTAAAATAACCTCAAGGAGGCGTTGCGCTATGCAGTGTCAATATACATTGGGCAGAGAGATACCCTTTTCAGGAATTGGTTTACATTCAGGAAAACCCGTGCAAATTTGTTTTAAACCAGCACCGGCAGATACTGGATTGGTTTTTGTGCGCACTGATATGCCAGAAAAACCACATATACCAGCTAAGGCAGAAAATGTTACTACAACTTTGCGCGCTACCACCATCAGTACAGCTTTAGCCAAGGTATTTACCATAGAACATCTCATGGCAGCTCTCAATGTATTGGGTATAGATAATTGTTACATTGAAATAGATGGCGAGGAACCGCCAGTTGCGGATGGTTGTGCAGCAGCCTTTTTTACCGCTTTAAAAAAGGCTGGTAAAGTGCAACAGAAGGCCAAGGCGAAATCACTAGTCATCGATAAAATTTACCGCATGGAGGATGGTGAGAAGTTTATTGTTGCCTTGCCATATGATGGATTTCGCATTAGTTTTACATCTTTGAACGAAAATCCATTTATCGGTGTGCAATATGCTGATTTCCTTATTACAGAGGAAATTTTTGGCAAGGAACTGGCAGCTGCTCGAACCATTGCCTATGAGAAAGAAATCATTAAATTGCAGGAAATGGGGTTGGGTTTGGGAGGTTCTTTGGAAAATGTCATCGTCTATACAGATGACCACTGGTTAAATCCGCTCCGTTATAGCAATGAGTTGGTAAGGCATAAAATATTAGATTTGTTGGGAGATTTACGCTTAGCTGGCAACCATATTAAAGGACATTTTATTGCCGTTAAATCTGGACATGCCTTAAATACTCGCTTGGCAAAAGAACTGGTACAATGTTACCGTTAAAAGAGAGATATTAAATAGTATCTTGTAAAGAAGGGAGAGGCTACTAAACAGAGTAAACGTTAGTAGCACAAAAAAGATGAGTATAGATATTAATGAAATTCAAAAGGTATTACCCCATCGTCCACCGTTTTTATTAATTGACAGAATTTTAGAAGTAGACCCCTTTAAAAGCGCTACTGGGTTAAAAAATGTCACGATGGGAGAAGCCCATTTTCGTGGTCATTTTCCAGGACATCCTATTATGCCTGGTGTATTAATTTTGGAAGCAATGGCCCAAGTCGGTGGATTCGCCATGCTATATCCGGCAGAAAATCGCGGCAAATTGGCCTTTTTTGGCGGTATGGAAAATGTTAAATTTAAAGTACCAGTTGTGCCAGGTGACCAGTTAATCATGCACGCAGAATTGATGCGCGTGCGTGGAGATTTTGGCAAATTGCATGCTGAAGCTTTTGTCGATGAGAGATTGGTAGCACAGGGTGATTTTACTTTTGCTCTGAAACAGCGCGATTGATGAAATTCAGCGATATGCTGAAATTTTAATTGAAATGATTCAAATTGTATTTAAAGATATTAGAGAAAGGAAATGCTGCTGAAAGTTTTTGGATTTTTTAGAGCAGTGAAATAATAATAGAAGCATGAATGCAGAAAATAAAGTAATCGCATACATACATCCCACTGCCGTTGTACATAAAAATGCTAGAATTGGTAAGAATGTAGAAATTGGGCCCTATGCAGTTATCGATGAACATGTAGAAATTGGTGATGGTACTAAAATTATGTCACATGCCATGATAACTGGTTGGACTGGCATAGGAAAGGATTGTATAATTTATCCTGGAGCGGTAATTGGTTCAGAACCACAAGATTTAAAATTCCGTGGCGAGCGTTCTTATGTATTTATCGGAGATAGGACTACTATACGCGAATGTGCTACCATCCATCGTGGTTGTGGAGCAGAAAGCGAAACTCGTATTGGCAATGATTGTCTTTTGATGGCCTATACCCATGTGGCTCATAATTGTCTAGTGGGCAATAATGTCATTATGGCTAATTCGGCCATGATTGCTGGACACGTTGTTGTGGAAGATAGAGTTGTCATTGGAGGTATTACTGGTGTCCATCAATTTGTACGTATTGGGCGGAACGCTATGATAGGTGGAGCTTCCAAGTTAGTACAAGATGTTGTTCCATATACAATAGTAGATGGACATCCAGCTAAGGTGAGTGGTTTAAATAATGTCGGCATGTCTAGAGCAGGCATCACTATTGAATCTCGCCGGAAGATTAAGCAGGCGTATAAAATTTTGTATCGCTCTGGTTTGAGTTTGACACAAGCAATTGAAGAAATTGAACAAGAAGTGGAATCTTCGGAAGAAATAGAACATATGTTGCGTTTTTTGCGCAATGCTGAAAGAGGTATCTGTCGCAGTCGGAGGGAAAATAGTGATTGATGGTGAGAGATACTAGGGAGGAAAAAATGAAGAAAATCGGCCTTTTAGCAGGTGCGGGCCATTTACCGTGTGAATTTGCCAAAGCCGTTACACCATCTATGCAGGTGGTAGCTGTTGGTCTAGTAGAGGCTATGGATCCACAACTGAGAGAGCATGTTGTTGCTTATCGTGAAATTAGTGCTGGGCAACTGGAAGCTATTATCGATTTTTTAAAGGCAGAAGATATTAAGGAAGTTACTATGTTGGGTAAGGTGACGAAGGAGTTACTTTTTCAGGAAAATCGTCCCGTTTTAGATGCTCGCTTTATGCAATTATTAGCTGGTTTGCCCAATCAAAAAGACGATACTTTAATGCTGGCTTTTGTTCAAGAGTTAGCTAAAGAAGGTATTAAAGTGCTTGACCAAACAGCAGCTTTACGCATTTTGATGCCCAAAGTTGGTTGTCTTACCAAAAAGCAGCCTAATGCCAGAGAACAAAAAGATATAGAGTTTGGCTTTACTGTAGCTAAGGCTATCGGTAAGTTGGACATCGGTCAAACTGTAGTGGTAAAAAATGCCGCTATTATGGCAGTTGAAGCCATTGAAGGGACTGATGCGTGTATTTTGCGGGGCGGTAATTTGGCTGGCGGCGAGGCTGTAATAGTTAAAACAGCCAAACCACAACAAGATAACCGCTTTGATGTGCCAGCAGTTGGTATGAAAACGTTGGATTCAATGTTAGAAGTGCGGGCTACTGTATTGGCCATTGAAGCAGAAAAAACACTTTTCGTAGATAGGGAAAATGTGTTAAAAAAAGCAAATGAAAATAATATTGTGATAGTAGCAATGTGAATTTTTGCGGGGGCGACGCGGCGGATTTTCAAAGGATGATCCTCGCGTCTTTTCTTATTTTAGGCAGAAAGGAAAGCATTCTAATATACTGGAACTGCTTTAAAAATACAATGAAAAATGAAGTATAAAATTATGTTTTCTGCGGGCGAAGTTTCAGGGGATATGCATGGCGCTAATTTGGCCCATGCCGTGCAAAAATTAGCGCCAGATAGCTATTTATTTGGTTTCGGTGGAGTTCAGATGCGAGAGGCAGGCGTACATCTATGCGCTGATATGGCCGACTATAGTGTGATGGGGTTTGCCGAAGTGCTGAAAAATCTTCCCCGTCTTTATAAACTGAAAGCATTTTTGACGGAAACAATGCGGCGAGAGAAGCCGGATATTTTGGTTTTAATAGATTATCCGGATTTTAACTGGCGGTTAGCTAAGGAGGCCAAAAAACTTGGGATACCGGTCTTTTCTTATATTCCTCCATCGGCTTGGGCTTGGAGAAAGGGACGAGCTAAAAAGACCGCGGTAATTGCTAGTCAAATTGCCGCCATTTTCCCTTTCGAAATAGATGTATATAGAGAGGCTAAGGCGCGCATTGAATTTGTAGGCAATCCCTTATTAGATACGGTGCAAGCAGAACTTGCTTCAAAAGAAGAGGAGAGAATTTTTCATCCGTCTGAGAACAAGAAAAAAATACTTTTATTGCCGGGAAGTCGTAAACAAGAAATGCGCTTTATCTATCCGGTAATGTTAGAAGCTATTGCTAAATTGTATGAAAGAAGAGATGATTTAGAGTATTATCTTCTTATTGCTCCTGGCATGGATGAGAAAAAATTGCGCGCTATGGCAGAGAATTTGCCGGTGCCAATAAAGTTTTTTTATCAGTATAAATATTCATTGATGAATATATGCGATTTAGCTTGGGCCGTTTCTGGAACAGTAGTCTTAGAAGCGGCACTTATGAATTTACCGACAATTGTGTTATTGAACAGGCAATACATTGCCTGCTAGTAACCATATAGAGTAATCTGTATGCGAGTTTTACTCGAAACCACTTGAATTGCTGGAAACTCCTAAAGCCAAATATGCCACAACTTAAAATTGAAAAATAATTTTAGTAAAGGCCGCGAAAGCAGAAAAAAATGTTTGGATGTCATATGGTTAAAACCTAAGTGATGGAAATGGACAATCAGCAGCTAAATCCTAAAAAGGGAAAAGTTCAACGACTATCCTGGAATGGAGTAGGCCAAAGCGTGCCGAAGTGGGTGGCTCTTCTGAAGGAAGATGAAGATATAGTCTGTACTTTTATGAAAATAAGAGAAGTTTTTAGCTGTGCGGAGGTTGCGTTTCCGCATGAACAAATTTTGCGAAGATGTGTATTAGATACTTTGCCTATGATATAATCTTATTGTGATTGTACACATTAGTGCTTATTAATAGATAAAATGTCGGAATTTACTTATCGAATTGCTAAAATGTTTGTCAAGGTGGATTATTTTAGTTTGCCCAATATTCTCCTTAAAAGAGCGGTTTTGCCGGAGCTGTTACAGGCGGCGGTATCAGCAGAGAATATCGCCCAATGGACGGAAAAATTATTAGAGCCGAAAAAACAAAGCGAGACTAAGGCCTTGCTGACACAAGTCAAAAGCAAATTAGGGGAGAAAGATGTCGCTTTAAGGACGGCAAACTTGATAATAGAAACAATAGAAAGAGAGAACAATGAAAAATTATAAGCGCCTTTTGTTATTTATCAAACCCTATATTCCCCGTTTAGGGTTGGCTGTCATCTGTATCATTTTTGCGGCAGCAGCTAATTTGTATGTGCCGTGGATAATTAAAGATTTAATAGATGATGTTTTGGCTCGTCGTGATATCAGTACTTTAAATTTGTTGTCTTGTGGTATTATTGTCGTGTTCTTTTTTCGCGGTATTTTTTACTACGGACAGACATATTTGGTATCGTATGTAGCTGAACATGTCATCATCGATATACGGGAAGTATTATATTGTAAGTTTCAGCAATTTCAATTGGCTTATTATGAAAAACAACAGACCGGTACTATTATGAGCTATATAACCAATGATGTGGCTGCTTTGCAGGTAGCATTAGTTGATAGTTTGATTGAAATGGTGACGGAAACTTCTATTTTTTTGGGTTCTATCGGTATGATGGTTTATTTGGACTGGAAATTGACTTTAATTACCTTAATTGTCGTCCCTTTAATTGGTAAGGCGATGAAAATTTTTGGCAATAAATTGAAAATCAGTGGTGCAGTTATTCAAGAACGAACGGCGGACATAAATGCCCTCTTGCAGGAAACAATTTCAGCAGCGAGAGTTATCAAATCCTTTGCTAGAGAAGACTATGAAATTGACCGTTTTCGCAAACAAAATTATCTAAATTTTAGAGCGAATATGAAGAGCGTGCAGTTAATGTCGATGCTTACACCGATTGTTGAATTTTTGGCAGCGGTAATTGTGACAATTATTTTGTGGTTTGGCGGTTATCAGGTAATCCACGGTGTTTTGACGGCCGGAGCGTTAGTGGCTTTTCTCACTTATGCCGTCAATTTGGCTAATCCAGTAAAGCGTATCAGTCGTGTTTTTGGTACAGTGCAAAGGGCTATGGCAGCGGCGGACCGCGTTTTTGGCGTTATTGATACTGAGGAAGAAATTAAAGATGCTAAAGATGCATTTCCTTTACATGAAGTAGAAGGAAGAGTGGAATACAAAAATGTCAGCTTTTCTTATGAAAAGGGAGGCAAGACGATTTTAGATAATATCTCTATTACAGCTAAACCTGGACAGGTGGTTGCGATAGTTGGCCCCAGTGGTGCCGGAAAGACTACTATTGTCAATTTATTGCCACGTTTTTATGATATTACAGCAGGAGAGATTTTAATTGATGGTGTCGATATCCGTAATGTTACCATCAACTCTTTGCGAGAACAAATTGGTATAGTTCCACAAGAAACTATCTTATTTAGTGAAACTGTCTATCAAAATATCTTATACGGACGCTTAGATGCTACGGAAGAAGAGGTATATGAAGCGGCAAAAGCAGCTAATGCTCATAATTTTATTTTGGAATTAAAGGATGGTTACAATACCCGTATCGGTGAACGAGGTGTTACTTTATCCGGCGGGCAACGGCAACGCTTGGCTATTGCTAGAGCGATACTGAAAAATCCGCGTATTTTGATTTTGGATGAAGCGACATCTTCTTTAGATACAGAGAGCGAAGAATTGGTACAAGATGCTATTGATAAATTAATGGTGGGGAGAACGTCATTCGTTATCGCGCATCGTTTGTCTACAATTTTAGAGGCTGACCGCATTATCGTCATGGACCAGGGAAGAATTGTTGAGGCTGGTACACATCAGGAATTATTGGCTCAAGAAGGAATATATAGCCGCTTGTATCACATTCAATTTGATGATAAAAAAATTAGGCAGGTGTAGATATGCAGATATTGTATGATATTGCAGTAGTATTGTTAGTTATTATACTGATGCCGTATTTTTTTTATCGCTTGTGTAGAGAGGATGGATTTGGGGAGCGCTTAAAACAGAGTTTCGGATTTTTACCGCGCCATGCCTTGGATAAGGTGGCTAAGAAAAATTGTATTTGGATTCACGCTGCTTCAGTGGGCGAGATTGTGGCTACTAGTCCTCTTGTTAGAGAGATTAAGAAGGAAATTCCAGACCAGCCAATATTGATTTCAGTAGTTACTTGTTCTGGCTATGTGATGGCGAAACGCATTATTGAAGATGCAGATAGTATCATTTATTTCCCCTTAGATTTACCATTTTTGGCGACTCATATTGTGAAAAAAATTCGCCCCTTGATTTTTTTGCCAGTAGAAACAGAATTGTGGCCTAATTTATTGAAAGCAGCACGCAAATATAATGTGGCAGTTATGATGGTAAACGGTCGCATTAGTGATAAGAGTGTGAAACGATACCGCTATATGTTTAGTCTTTTAAGTGATATGATTGGTACGGTTAATAAGTTTGCTATGCAATCACAAATCGATGCCTCTTATATAATTCGCTTGGGAGCTGACCCTAAATTGGTTACTGTTACTGGTAATACCAAGTTTGACCAAACATATACCACGGCAGAGTTGGCAGAAAAAGAAGAATTGTTGCGGCAATTTGGTTTAAGTGATGAGGATAAGATTATTATCGCTGGTAGTACCCATAAAGGGGAGGAAGAGTATGTTTTAGAGGCTTTTCAACAGGTGAGACAGAAAGACCCTACGGCAAAATTGATTATTGCTCCGAGAAAGATTATCAGAAAAGCCGATGTCTATGCTTTGGCAGAACAATATGGTTTTCGTTCCATGTATCGTACTGACCCAGCGATACAAACTAAACCGTATGATGTCCTTGTTCTAGATACCATCGGTGAATTGGGAAGGGTATACAGTATTGCTACGGTTGTCTATGTAGGCGGTAGTCTTGTTGCACATGGTGGACATAATATTCTAGAACCGGCTTCGCATGGCAAGGCTATAGTCGTTGGCCGGTATATGTTTAATTTTAAGGATACATACACGCTGTTTAGTAAACGCTCTGCTTGTTCTACTGTCCAGAATTCGGCAGAATTGGCCATTGAATTGATTCGCTTGTTGACAGATAAAGTGGCAAGAGAGGCAATGGAGGCGGAAAGTTTGCAAATTATCTGCGAAAATCGTGGCGCCTCCAAGCGAACAGCGATTATCCTTCGACGACTCCTAGATGATTTAGAAGCAAATGAAAAAATGATTGCTGTTCCTTCTAGTGAGCCAGTAGAAAATGTGCAAACCTACCTATTCGATTTGGTGCATAGTACGAAGCGTAAGACGTTTTGGGGCCGAATTATAGTGTCATGTCTGTGGATTTTTTCTCGCATCTACCAAGGATTAGTCAATCTTAAATTATGGCTTTATAAAAACAATTTTTTGCATCGAGAAGATATTAATTGTTTTGTCATCAGCATTGGCAATATTACGGTAGGCGGTACAGGAAAAACTCCAACTGCTCAGAAATTAGCAAAAGATATCCGCAATATGGGATATAAAGTCGCTATTTTGAACCGCGGTTATCGAGCTAAGTGGACAGGTGATGTCGGTGTTGTATCTGATGGCAAAAAGTTATTAATGAGCGTGGCAGAAGCTGGTGACGAAGCGTATCTCTTAGCTAAAAGTCTGCCTGATGTACCTATTTTAATTGGGCCAGACCGTTCCTTAACTGGTAAATATGCCATTGAGCATTTCGGCACGGAAGTGGCGATCTTAGATGATGGCTACCAGCACTGGCAATTACAACGTGATATGGATATTTTACTAGTGGATGCCATCAATATTTTTGGCAATGAATATGTTTTACCGCGCGGTACTTTGCGGGAAGAATTATCCCATGTGGACAGGGCAGATGTTTGTCTTTTGACTAAAGTAGACCAAGCCGCTCCTAATTCCTGTGCTTATATTCACTCTGTTTTAAAAAAGTACAATCCACAGGCGCAAATTGTGGAAAGTATTCATAATCCCAAAGGATTTATTGAAATTGCCGATTGGTCATTGAGTATTGCCCAAAAACAGAAATGCATTCAAGATTTAGCGGGGCAACATATTATCGCCGTTTCAGCTATCGGTAATCCAGCTTCCTTGGAACAAACGTTACAAAGTATTGGGACAGTGATAGTGCAAAGTATTCGTTATCCTGACCACCACGATTATGCAGAGCAGGAAATTGAAGATATTCTCATGCAGGCAGAAAAGGTGGGCGCAGATGCTATTATCATCACTGATAAGGATGCGGTGAAATTTCCTCTATCTATTGTCCAGAAAAAAGACCGTTTACCGATTTATATTATCAGCATTGAAATTAAGTTTCAGGCAGGTGCGCAGCATTTTACAGATTACTTGCGCTCTAGCTTAAAGCAGTATTTTGCGGTTACCAAATAGTAAAATGCTTGGTTATTGAAATCATGATGCTGATTTACGGCTTAAAAATGGCCCTTGCCCAAAGAAATTTGGAGAAAAGTGAAGTGGATTGTTAAATGAAAATAGTATGTATTATCCCAGCGAGATATAGTTCTACCCGCTTGCCAGGTAAACCCCTTTTGGATGTAGCTGGTAAGCCATTAGTAGTTAGAGTATATGAACAGGTAAAAAAGGCAGCTATTTTGTCAGATGTTATTGTAGCAGTTGATGACGAACGCGTTAGGGCGGTGGTAGAAAAGCATGGCGGTAAGGCCGTAATGACTTCTAAAAACCATGCTACTGGTACAGATAGATTGGCAGAGGTTGTCAGACATTACCCAGATGTAGATGTCATTATCAATGTACAGGGAGATGAGCCCTTGGTAGAGCCAGAAGTACTAGATTTACTGGGCAAGCAATTCATTGAAGACGAAGATTTGCAAATGGCTACTGTGAAGACACCGCTAAAGACAGAAGAAGTGGAAAACCCTAATAATGTCAAGGTGGTAACCGATAAAAATGGCTATGCTTTATATTTTTCTCGTTATCCACTCCCTTATAGAAGAAATCAAACTGGATTGATACTTTATAAGCACATCGGTATTTATGCCTATCGGCGCGAATTTTTGCTCAATTATGCCCAAATGGCACCAACGCCGTTGGAGGAAGCAGAGTCATTAGAGCAATTGCGAGCCTTAGAAAATGGCTATAAAATAAAGGTATTGGAAACAGATGCTGAGATGGTTGGCGTTGATACGCCTGAAGACTTAGTTTTAGTAAATACAATTTTACGGAGGGCAAATGATGAAAAACATTAATTTGGCAAATTTCTCCATTGGGCAGGGTAATCCGCTCGTTTTGATAGCAGGTCCATGTGTGTTAGAGGGGTTTGAAAGAAGTTTGAAAATTGGCAAACGAGCTAAAGAAATTGCTACTAAAGTTGGTATGCCGTATATCTTTAAAGCTTCCTTTGACAAAGCCAATCGTTCGTCCTATAAGAGTTTTCGTGGTCCTGGCCTCAAGGAAGGGTTAGCCATGTTAAAACGTATTAAGGAAGAATTACAAGTACCAGTGTTGAGTGACATTCATACAGAAGAACAGGTGGAACCAGCTGCTGAAGTATTGGATATTTTGCAGATACCGGCCTTTCTGTGCCGGCAGACAGATTTATTGCATAAAGCAGCTTTATCTGGCAAGATTGTCAATGTGAAGAAGGGACAGTTTATGGCTCCTAAAGATATGGGAAATGTCGTAGACAAGATTACTGCTACTGGCAATGAAAATGTCATGCTTACGGAACGTGGTGCCTCTTTTGGCTATAACAACTTAGTAGTAGATATGCGTTCTTTGCCTATCATGCGTTCCTTTGGCCATCCGGTAATTTTTGATGCCACACATAGCGTGCAACTACCTGGTGGAAATGGTACATCTTCCAGTGGTAATCGTGAATATGTGGAGTACCTAGTTCGAGCGGCAGTAGGAGCAGGTGTTGATGGTCTCTTTATGGAAGTACATGATAACCCAGAAGAGGCGCTTTCGGACGGTCCCAATATGGTGTATTTGGACAAATTGGAAGCCATACTGCAGTCAGCTATGGATATTCATCGCATTGTAAATCGTTGAGGGGTAGAATATGACAAACGAAGAGATAAAGGCAAAAGCCATAGAAACAATTAGGATAGAAGCTCAAGCCGTTCTCGATTTAGAGAAGCACGTTGATGCAGAATTTTTGCAAGTAGTGAAATTAATTCTCAGTCTAAAAGGACGCGTTATTTTGACAGGTATGGGAAAATCTGGTCATATTGGCAGGAAAATTGCGGCTACTTTGGCTAGCACTGGGACACCAGCGTTTTTCATGCATCCTGGAGAGGCTTTTCACGGTGATTTAGGGATGGTTACTTGTCATGACGTAGTAATTGCCATTTCTAATAGTGGAGAATCTAGCGAAATTGTCAATATTTTACCAGTCATCAAGCGTATTGGTGCTAAGATTGTGGCTATGTCTGGTAAACGTACTTCTTCTTTAGGTAAGGTGGCTGACTACTATTTAGATGTATCTGTGACAAAGGAGGCATGCCCGCTTGGCTTAGCCCCTACTGCCAGCACTACAGCGACATTGGCTTTTGGTGATGCTTTGGCGATGGTTTTGCTTTCCGCTCGTAAATTCACTGCTGCTGACTTTGCGCTATTTCATCCAGGTGGTTCTTTAGGCCGTAAATTGCTCCTCAAGGTAGCTGATGTCATGCATTCTGGTGAAGATAATCCAGTTATTCGTGCCGACAAAACGGCCAAGGAAGCGCTCTTTTTGATGACGGATAAAGGGTTAGGGGCAACTTCAGTTGTGGATGAAACCGGAAAATTTGTCGGGTTAATCACGGATGGTGATATTAGACGTGGCTTGGCAAACGATACTGATTTTTTAAATCAAGTTATTTCTAATTTTATGACAAGAGAGCCGATTACCGTTACACAGGACAAATTAGCAGCTGAAGTATTGAATAAGATGGAACAGCATAAACCACGTCCTATTACTGTACTTCCAGTTATAGATGCAGATAATTATCCTGTCGGTATCGTGCACGTCACCGATTTATTAAAACATGGAGTGGTATGATTATGACAGAAGAAAGTTTGCAGCAAAAAGCGGCCAAAATAAAGTTGTTTATTTTTGATTTTGACGGTGTTTTTACAGATGGGAAAATCCATTATCACGATGGCAATCAGCAGAGAAAGACGAGAGTTTTTGATGTGCAAGATGGTTTAGGAATAAATTTAGCCCGTCAAGCAGGTATTAAGACAGCTATTATTACTGGTAGTTTAGGATTTACTGTCCGCGATAGGGCTAATGATTTATACATCGATATTTTAAAAGCGGGATATCTGTATAAGGTAGATGCATATAGAGAAATTTTGAAAAAGCTAAAAATTAAAGAAGAAGAAACAGCTTATATGGGAGACGATATCATCGACTTGCCGTTGTTGTGCCGTGTCGGGTTGTCCATTGCTGTACAAAACGCTCGCCCAGAAGTGAAAGAGCATGTCGACATGGTGACGGAGCGTACAGGTGGAGATGGGGCTATCAGAGAAGCGGTCGAGTTTATCCTTAAAGCTAAGGGTTTATGGCAAGATATCATTGATGATTATCTGGCAGATGGTTTGTCGGCAAAGGCTCTTCGGCCTAACTCGCAGTGAGCAGTTTCATGGCTAGATAGTTGGGTAAATATTGTTGCGATGTTACCCGTCTGAAGCGTAAAAAATGGAAAAAGGAGTAAGTTGTCGGGAAATAGCAACCTTGGACGATGATATTGCCAAGTTCCCGATGACAGAAACTGATTGTGCAATATCGTTTTTTAAAGTTTCTCAGTTTTTGTGCGTGTTTATTGCCCCATCGGGTTTTGTTATCCTTGGGGAAAGGCTTGGGAATTTTGTACTATCACTTGATTGCGAAAGAGCGGAATCGAGCTATTAAACAGATGCAACGTTCACTCGGTTATAGTGAAGAACAAACCAAAAAATTGGTCAAAAATTCCTTTATCAATTTGGGTAGATCATTTATGGAAATTCTTTACACGCCAAATTTGAGTAAAAAAAATATCAATTATTTTGTTGAACCAGAGGGTATAGATAAATTACGTACAGCCTTGGCAGAAAGGCATGGCTGCGTGGTTTTAACTGCCCATATCGGTAATTGGGAATGGTTAGCAGCCTCCTTATCATTGAATGATATTCCGACAACTACAATTGTTAAACCCCAGCCTAATTCTCAACATACTAGAATCCTAAATGAGTATAGGGAATTGGTGGGGGTAGAAGTTTTTGCTCGGGGAACTAGCGAGTTGTTGGCAGCTGCCAGAGCATTAAAAAAAGGAAAAGTTTTGGGCTTTTTGGTCGACCAAGATGCTGGCCCTGGCGGAGCCTTTATTAAATTTTTAGGCCGTACTGCTTCCACTCCTTTGGGACCAGCTGTCTTTGCTCGTAAATTTTCTTCTCCGGTTGTTCCAGTTTTTATTCTACGGCAAGCAAATGGGCGACATAAGTTGGTAGTTGGCGATATTTTGCATGCCCCGAAAACTGATGATGTAGATGCTGATTTGTTGAATTTTACTATTAGTTTGACCCAAATTGTGGAAAATGTTATTCGCAAAAATCCTACCCAATGGTTGTGGTTTCAAAAGCGTTGGAATACAGACCCTGAGGAACAAAAAATCAAACATCATGTATCAGGAAGGCAATGATGATGAAAATATGGCGACAATATAAAAACACCATTTTGGTTATAGCCGGAATTTGTGTGTTGGGTGGAGCGGCCTGCTGGGCAGTCCTTACAAAACCAGTAGTACATATCAAAAAGCAAGATTTGTCTGCGGCAAAGATAATGGAATATACGGGAAATACAATTAAAGAGGAGAAAAATGGTAAACTTGTTTGGGAATTGAAAGCTAAACATATTAAAGTCAATTCTGTGGATAAAATTGCCAAATTGCAAATAGTAAGTGGCGAATATCATTCTCCACAAGGTGTGCTTATCATAAAGGCAGATAATGGTACCTATAATCAGCAAAATCAAAATATATCTTTACAAGGTAAAGTTGTAGTTTTGGGCAAGGATATGCACTTAGAGGCAGATAAGTTTCAATGGCAGGCCGATAAATCCATCTTGATAGGTGTAGGTAATGTGAAAATCACCTATAAAAATATGCTGGCTACCGGAGAGAAGATAGAGAGTGAGAATTCCTTTTCTGATTTCAAATTGTCGGGAAATGCTCATATCGTAAAGGAAGAGTAAGAATGAAGAATTTAAAAAAGTGTAGGGTGGTTTTTTTTACAGCGCTATTTTCGTTGCTGTTAGTGAGCATGTCGTATGCAGCTGGAAGTACGAACTCGCTTTCTGCTGATACCTTGGAATATAATACACAAACTGGTATTATAAAGGCACAGGGACATGTCATCATCAGACGTGGAGATGGCCAAGTTACTGGGAATATTGCCTTTTATAACAGCAAAACAGATACTGGTTATGTGAAGGGAAATGTACAGGCTCAACAAAAAACGATGCATTTGACGGCCAATGAAGTACAGTTACAGAGTAAAGAACAGCTCATTGCTATTGGCAATGTACATGCTACAGACCAAGATAAAGTTCTTAATGGGAAGGAGCTACAGTACAACACGGTTACTGAATATGTAGTTTTACCTCAGGGTGGTACGATTAGTACAAAGGATGGACAAATAACAGCAATGCATTTAGAAGCATATTTAAAAATAAAAAAAGTCATTGCTACCGGCCATGTGCATATTATTGGCACCACACAGAATTTAGATGCTTACAGTGACAAAGCTGTGTATACTGGATTAGATGGCAAGCTAGTTTTGCAAGGTAAGGCAGAAGCAATGCAAAATAATAATCTGTTAAGGGGCGATTTATTGACCCTTTATCTCGGCAAGCAATAATAGATGGTAGATAGTTGAAAGGAGAGCTACATAAGTAGCAAATATTAGGTGAAGTTAGAAGCAACAGGATTGAGGAAAGTTTATAAAGAACGCGATGTAGTGCGAGATGTTTCTCTATCTGTTCGCGAAGGGGAAATTGTAGGCTTGTTGGGACCAAACGGTGCCGGTAAAACTACTACATTTTACATGATAATTGGGATAGAAAAACCAAATCATGGTCGCATTTTGTTAGATGAGAGAGATATTACGCAATTATCTATGTGTAAACGTGCTCATTTGGGAGTTAGTTACTTGGCGCAAGAATCGTCTATTTTTCGCAAATTGAGCGTAGACGAAAATATCGCTGCTATTTTGGAAATGACTAAACTGTCTAAGAAAGAGCAAAAGCAAAAGAAGGAAGACCTTTTAGAGGAGTTCGGGCTTGGACACGTGCGCAATAGATTGGGAATGCAATTGTCTGGTGGCGAGCGCAGAAGAGCTGAAATTGCCCGCTGTTTAGCTTTAGAGCCCAAATTTATCTTGTTAGATGAACCGTTTGCTGGTATTGACCCTTTGGCAGTTGCAGATATACAGAGTATAATTTCTTATTTAGCTAAACGGGGAATGGGTATTCTCATTACTGACCATAGTGTGCGTGAAACCTTGAGCATTGTAGAAAGAGCCTATATTATGAGTGATGGGAAAATTTTGGTTTCTGGTAGTAGTGAAGAAATTGCTGCTAATGAGATGGCTCGTAAGTTTTATTTGGGTGATAATTTTAAACTATAGGAGTAGAGTGGATGCGTATTTTAGATCGATATATTTTAAAAGAAGTGCTGTGGTCATTTCTTTTTGGCGTCTGTGCTTTTGCCGCTGTATTTTTAGGCTCGGGGACGTTATTTAGAATAGCACAATATGTAACCCAATATGGGGCATCTTTTTCGGCAGTATTGCGCCTGCTCATTTATAGTTTACCGGCTATCATGCTGTGGTGTTTTCCCATGTCCATGTTATTAGCTTCGCTATTGGTATTTGGTAAAATGTCTGGGGCGAGTGAAATTATTGCCATGAAATCATGTGGCATTAGTTTTTATCGCATTATTACGCCAGTTTTAGCTGTGGGAGTTTGTGTATCTATACTGTCTATAGCGTTTAATGAATATGTTGTTCCATGGTCAAATCAGGCCTATGCTGATGTCGTGCACTATGAAATTGAGCATAATAAGGCCTTGACTTCTCGCAATCACATCATCATTAAGGATATTCAAGATGGTAAGATTAAACGCTTGATTTATGCGCGTCGTTTTAATGCAGAAAACAATCACATGGAAGGTATTACCATGCAGGATTTTGCTGATGGGAAATTGGTACATGTAGAAAATGCGGAATATGCCAACTGGCAGAGTGGAGAATGGATTTTGCACAACGGCATAATTTATACGATTGCTCATAATGAAATGTCCAATACCATGAATTTCAACGTACAAAAATTACCGATAGAAGAAAACCCGCAGACAATTTTGCGGGAACAGAAAAAACCAGAAGAGATGACGATGCGGGAATTGAAACATCAAATTAAAATCATGAAAAGTCAAAGCGTTGATACTACGGAATTACAAGTAGAACTGTATCAGCGTATTTCAATTCCAGTGGCTAGTTTGGTCTTTGCGATGATTGGTGCTCCATTGGGAGTACAACCCAATCGTAATAGTTCTTCTATTGGTTTTGGTCTCAGTATTATTATCATCTTTATATATTATGCTTTTATGACGATAGCGGATGTCATTGGCAGAATAGGAGTACCACCTATGTTCGCTGTTTGGTTACCGAATTTGATTGGCGGAATTATTGGCATTTATCTCATCAAAAAAGCTGCCTCTTGATAAAATGAACATAGAAGGGAAATATAGATATGTATGGCGTGGTCCTTGTTGTAGTTTTAATTGTAATTGGTGGACTAATCGCTTTTATTGGTGATAGATTGGGAAGTAAGGTAGGGAAAAAGCGTTTGACGCTTTTTGGTATGCGCCCTCGCCATACTTCCGTATTTGTGACAATTGTAACTGGCATAGCTATTACAACTAGTACATTAGCTGTCATGTCCATCAGTTCACAGAATGTGCGTACAGCACTTTTTGGCATGGAAAAATTGCAGACTCAAATTCAGGATAGTCAACGCAGTTTAAATTTAGCGAAAAGTGCCTTGCAGAAAGCTAAATCTGAACAAAAAGACATGCAACAAAAATTAAAAGAAAATTTGCAAAAACTGAAAAAAGCGGAATCTGATACTAGGGCTTTGCAAGAGCATCAGAAAAAATTATTGGCAGATAATGCTACTTTAGAGCAAGAAAATGGCAAATTACATCAAGATAATTTGCTCTTTCAGGATACAAATAAAAAATTAGTTTTACAAAATGATAGACTGCATACCGAAAATGAAAATTTATTGCAACGCAATGTAGATTTGAGTAGTAAAAGAATTGTATATCAAGCTGGAGAATTGATTTATTCGACCACGTTGCCGGCAGTACACAATCGAACAGCAGCAGAGACAGAATTAAAAAAGGTCATTGTTATTGCCAATACCAAGGTTGCAGAACGACTTGGTCGTTATATTACGGCTCATTCTGGCATTTATATGTATCCGTTAGAATATGAGGATACTTTGCAAAAATTGGCAAATGGTCATTCTATGGCCATTCGTTTGGTAGCTGCTGCAAATATTGTGCAGGGGGAACCAATTATTACTAGTGTTCAGCTTTTCCCCAATAAATTAATTTATAGTACTGGGGAATTAATTAGGCGCGATAAATTTGTCCTCAATGGTACGCGTCAATCAGCGCAACAGGCGATGTTCTTTTTTCTGCGTGATGTCAATATTAGTGCTTCGGAAAAAGGCATTTTGCCAGACCCGTTGCATGGTTCTATTGGCGTTATTAACATGGAACAACTTTACAATGTCATTGACGATATCACGCCTATGAAGGGGGACATAGAACTGTCGGCATATTCACGTGGCAATACATATGTATTGGGTCCTCTGCATTTATTGTTAAAAGTAGAGAGAGTAATGAATAATGGTGCCAAAAGATAAAAATTATTTAGCAATTGACCCTGGTTCAGATAAATGTGGCCTGGCCGTTGTGGGAAATAATAGGAAAATCTTAATTCGAGTGATTGTCACGAGAGCTTCTTTAATAGACACAGTACGAGAATGGTTAGCTCAGTTTCATATAGCAAAAGTTCTTCTTGGCAATGGGACAACAAGTGCTAAGACGGCGGCGCTTTTGAAAACCGAATTTCCAATGCTATCCTTAGTTGTGGTGAACGAGTACCGGACTACGGATATGGCACGGAAATTATATTGGCGCTTTTGTCCACCTCGGGGATGGAGAAAATTTGTACCGCAGGGATTTTTAGTCCCCCCCGGTCCAGTAGATGATTTTGCTGCGGTAGCTATCGCCTATCGTTATCTAGATAAATTAAAATGAATCATTAATTGGTGGGGAAAAACGATGTTGTTTTTTTTCAAAAGAATAGAACAGTTTTACTGTGCTGTTACAGCTAATTTATCGCAGAATGAACGAGATTTTGTCGCCCAGTATCTGTCCATTTCAGAAAGAAAATTATTTTATGGTATGGCTATTTTTGACCAATATCACGCCTATCGGGTAGCCAAAACTGCCGAGCGGTTAGCTAGGGAAAAACACTATGGCAAGGCTAGTCAGCGTATTTTGCTTAAATTGGGCCTTTTGCACGATATTGGGCGTCTTGCCGGTGAAGTGACGATTGGCGATAAGGTCTTAGCGGTCTTGCTTCCGGCTAGTTTAATTAAAAGGCTGGCTCGGAAAGGGCAAGGTGGTTTTTGGAAAAATAGATGCCATGCCCTTTATGTTTATCGATATCATGCTCTAATTGGAGCGAAGCGCCTTTGCGCACAAGGGGCCAAGCGCTTCGCGTATATAATAGCTGCACATCACAATTGTCAGCGTACTCAAAAAAGAAATGATTTTTTGTATCTATTACAGATGGCAGATAGAGAAAATTAAATTAGAGAATTGTGAGGGATTTTCATGTGGTTAATACCGGCTATTTATCTGCATCATGGACAGTGTATTTGTTTATTTAGAGGTGACTTTTCCAAGGAAACAGTCTTATCTACTAATCCGTTGGCCTTCATAAAACATTGGTGTAGTGAAGGGGCTAAGCGATTGCACATTGTAGATTTAGATGGCACTACTAAGAACAAGTCGTATAACAAGAATCTTTTAAAGCAAATCATTTCAGAAATTGATGTTCCTATCCAATTTGGGGGTGGAGTGCACAGTATGGAACAGATTGACGAACTATTGGGACTAGGTGTTGATTTTGTCGTCATGGGTTCTACGGCTGTGCATAAACCAGACGTTATTTCGGCTGCTTGTCAAAAATATTCAGGTAAAATTATTGTGGCAGTAGATGTCAAAGATGGAGTAGCAGCTATAGACGGATGGGAAATGAAGACGAATATTTCTGCCATTGACCTCATTAAGCACGTGCGAAATTTAGGTGTTCAAACTGTTTTATACACGGATATAGTGCGAGATGGCACTTTATTAGGGCTTAATATAAAGGAAGCAACCGTCTTAGCCCAACATACTGGAATGCAGTTGATTGTAGCTGGTGGACTCTCTTCCTTAGATGAACTAAAGGTTTTACAAGAACATGAAAAAGATGGTATTTGTGGCGCTTTGATTGAAAGCGATAGCCCTATTTATAGGGTTTTGAACTAGACAGTCAGTGTATTTAGTAATAAGTACATAGTGGTGACGAGAAGTCATCCCATACTGTTTTAACTGCTGGAAATCCCTAAAGGTCGTTAAACCACAACGCACAGTTGAAAAAATGCTTCGTGATGGTGATGAAAATAGAAAAAATTGACGACATGGCATATGGTTAAATCCTAAGTGTTTTTTAAATGGGCAATCAGCAACTAAGCTCTGAAGAAGAGAAAGCTCAACGACTATCCCTCTTGAGGGGAGTACCTAGCAAGCGGTAGGCTGGGGATATGGACAGGCCTAAACAGGTCAAGCTGTAGGATAAGATATAGTCTGTGCTTCCATGAAAATGGAAGAAGTTTAGTTTAGAACTACACTAGGAGTTGCGTCCTGGTGTGAACAAGGTAGAGGAAGGATATTCCTCATGATACAGTGGAAAGGCGCTTTATACTGGAGCAATTGATTTACGAGAAGCTCAAAAATTATTGGATGAATAAGAAAAGACTAACCACCCAGCATTGTGCGGGTGGTTAGTCTTTAATTTTGTGAAAAATATTTTTTGATGCCTAAAAAGATACCCTTAGCTACTTGTTCTTGTCCATCGGGAGACATCAACAGTTTTTCTTCAATCGGATTAGAAATAAAGGCAGCTTCTACCAATGTAGCTGGCATATTAGTATGTTTTAAAACGTAAAAATTGCAACTACGTGTGCCTCTATCAGGGCGATTGATGGTCGCTACTAATGTTTCTCGAATATCATTGGCCAAGGCTTTACTTTGGTTGCTACCATCCACATAGTAATAGGTAGATGTGCCATCAGCATCTTCATCGATAAAGGAGTCATTATGAATGCTAATAAAAATATCCGCATGGGCCTTGTCGGCAATGTCACAACGAGCTTGTAATTCTTCTACGTCGGTAGCATCAGGAGAAGCGACCGACGTATCTGTGGTACGCGTCATTATTACTTTAGCACCAGCTTTTTCTAACATGGTACGCAATTTTAGTGAAATACCTAAAGTTGCCAGTTTTTCTTCCCCATTGTTAGGCCCTAAGGCTCCAGAATCATTGCCACCGTGTCCTGGGTCAATGGCAATAATTTTACCAGCAAGGGGATTAGAGTTAGCTGCTTCACTCTTGGAGGGAGAAGGAGTAGGGGAGGTTATATTTGGCTTTACCGGTGGCGTTATTGGTAATGATGGCTTGGGCGTAATTTTCGGCACAGTTACCGATGGAGATGGTATTTGATTGTTGTAAAAATCGATGACGAGGCGGTAAGAATTTTTCCCTGGGAGAGAAAAGACGTCATATTGACTGCGTAGTGCATTGCTCACTAATACAACACGGACGGTATTGGGGTCAAATTGTCCAAGGCGCATTTTTTGGAGATAAGCTTTATCAAATTGATAATCGCGTTTTGTTTTTGTATTTAAAGTAGCCCCTTTTATATCAATGACAATGCGGTTGGGTTGAGATAGAGCAAATACCCTGTAATCAACTTCTTGACCGAAATCAAAAACAATGCGGGTTTTTTTTGCATCGGTGTTATAACGGATGGCATTTATGGTAGCTGGGGCGCTTTGTTGCACTGGTGCAGCTTGAATACAAGAAAATTGGCTAAGGCAACACAGGCAAAAGAGGAAGAGAAAAAAGGTATGAGAGAGGGAAGGACGAATAGACATAAAAAAATTCCTTTCTTTGTGATGGAAGAACCTTCTAATTTATTAGATATAAGAAAAATAATTTTTTACAAAAGGAGGTATGTTAATATCCTTTATCACATTAAGATATAGCTTATTACTCAAATTTAGAAAACAATAAATATTTTGAGAAGGAGTTATATATGATAAATTTTTATTATTAATCAGAAGTAATTGTATAACAAAATCATCTAAAATACAAAGAAAATTTGGCACGTTAAGTCAGTATATTATGGGAAAACTAGAAGCTGGGAAATAGGAAAATAGTTGTTTTTTTCTCTGTTTTGTATTATAATCAGTCGTAAAAAGTGAAAGCCGATTGTAGTAGCATTATTTAGCTATATGTATTAATCAGTATTAGAAAGATTATCTCTATTTAATAAACCATTTTAGTGCGATTATAATTGGTTGTAATGTATTTTAAAAGGTGAAAATATGTTTTTAGACAATAATCTTCATTCCGTTTTTCATTTGCACTATCACTTAATTTTGGTTATTAAATACAGAAGAAAGATATTCGACGATACTATATCTGATTTTGCTAGAAAGATGTTTGTACGTATTGGTGCAACCTATCATATCACTTTGGTACAGTGGACATATGCGGAAGACCATTTACATATTGTTTTTAAAACACATCCACGGACAGAGTTGACTAAGTTCATTAATGCGTATAAGTCGGCTAGCTCGCGTCGGATAAAAAAAGAATTTCCGCAGATAAAAAAAGAGCTTTGGCGTGAAATGTTTTGGTCAAAGAGTTTTTGCCTTTTGACTGCGGGAGAAATTCCAAACGCAGTGGTTTCAGATTATATAGAAAGTCAGGGAGTGACGGAGAAAATAATTTGAAAATATTTATCCTGTTATAAATATGATAAAAATAAAATATTATTGTTCAAATAGTCAAATACTGTTAAAATAGAATAGCATATAAATGTTGGTATATTGTAATTATTTTCTTACATACAAATCTAATCATAAAAATGGGCAGGGCATTGTCCATTGTGGAGAGAACTCGTAAGACCTGCTATTTCAGTAGGCAAGGTTCGCTAATATCCCAGAATCCCTCAGCTTTAGCCTTGGGGAGTATGTCAATATATATTGCTAAGATATAATCGATTTTGTGATTATGTATAGCAATTGTATCATTTAAAAAGTAAAAAATCAGAAAGGAATTGTTGTTCATATTTGCGACAAACAACGGTGATCAATGAAAGAAAACAGAAGAAAATATTTGCGGACTAAAACAAAAAATTTATTACAACCATTTGCTCAATTTTTTAAGAACGAAGCCTCTGGTGGGATAGTGCTCCTTGCCTGTACGATTGTAGCTTTAATTTTAGCTAACAGTGCTGTGAGCGGTCAGTATCAGAATATTCTCCATCATCATATACGTTTGGCATTTATTGATTTGTCAATCTTGCATTGGATTAATGATGGTTTGATGGCCATATTCTTTTTTGTAGTTGGGTTAGAAATAAAGCGTGAATTTTTATTTGGCGAATTGAAATCTATTTCAGCGACGATTTTGCCAATTTTGGGAGCTATAGGTGGAATGATTGTTCCGGCAATTATATTTTCCATCATCAATTGGGGACAACCGACCATTGTGGGGTGGGGAGTACCAATGGCTACTGATATAGCGTTTTCTTTGGGGATATTGGCATTAGCTGCTAGTAATGCTCCGCGTAGCATAGCGATATTTTTGACGGCATTGGCAATTGTCGATGACCTAGGAGGCATTATTGTTATTGCCCTTTTTTATAGCTCTGATATTTCTATTTTGTATCTAGTTTGGGGCGCGTTAGTGTTCTGCGGGGTATTTATTTTGAACCGAAAGAATGTTACCAATTTCTGGATGTATCTATTGCTAGGAATTGCGGCTTGGTGTATTTTTTTCAAGGCGGGTATTCATCCAACAATCGCTGGTGTAGTGATGGGATTGTTGATTCCAGCAGATAAGAGTCAGAGCGTCAAAAAATCGCTTTTACACCGTCTAGAACACCGGATTACGCCGTGGTCGGCTTGGTTTATTATGCCAGTATTTGCCCTTGCTAATGCCGGAATACCATTGAGTAGTTCGGATTTCCATCTTATTTTTACACCAGTTGCCCTAGGCGTTATTGCTGGTCTTTTCATCGGCAAACCACTGGGAATTTTTGGAACAGCCTACTTGTTGTTTCGCTCCAAATTGATTAAAATACCAGAGGGTACAAATAAAAAACAGTTTTTTAGTGCTGGTTGTTTAGGTGGAATAGGATTTACAATGTCTCTTTTTATTGCTTCCCTCGCTTTTTCGGAAATACCAGAGTATTTGACAGAGGCAAAATTAGGCATCATTGTAGCTTCTTGTTTATCGGGGATAGCTGGATATACATTATTTAAAATATATGGGAGAACGTCACAATAAAGGTGACATAGGTTGGTGTTTAGAGCATGACAGAAGAAAATAAAATTCAGAATGCTGTAGTCAATATTAAAATCATTGGTATCGGCGGAGCTGGTAATAATGTATTAAAACATTTAACAGTGAAAAAAAGAGATTGTATTGAGCTAATCGCACTCAATAGTGACTTGCATCAGTTGCGGACTTTAGACCATAATTTGGTAAATATCATTCCATTAGGAGATGATTTTACACGCGGTTTGGGATGTGGTGGACATGTCGATTTAGGCAAGAAAGCTGTACAAGACAAACGCGAGTTGCTTAAGAAAAACTTACAAGGGACAGATTTGCTCTTTATTACGGCTGGTATGGGAGGCGGTTTTGGCACTGGAGCAATCGCAGTAGTAGCTGAAATTGCTAAAGAGATGGGCATCTTGACGGTATGTGTAGTAACAATGCCTTTCAGTTTTGAAGGTTCTCGTAAGCGTAAAACAGCTCAGCAGGGAATAGATGCCTTGCGAGAAAATGTAGATGCAGTCTTGATTATTTATAACGATAACTTGCTCAAGGAAGATTTAGGCTTGGGGAAGATAACGATGTTAAATGCTTTTCAGATGGTAGATAATGTAGTGCAACAGGCAATAAACTGTATCTATGAGCTAATATTAACTGTTGGCGTCGTCAATGTCGATTTCGCTGATGTGCGTTCTATTTTGAGACAGAGTAAAAATTCTGATGCTTTATTTGGAATTGGTGAAGCTGATAATCTTTTGCAGGCAGTAGAGAAAGCGATTAACAGTCCGCTTTTAGACCGCCCAATTTTGGGAGCACAGGGCATTATTTTAAATATAACCTCGAATAAGGATTTGTCACTTTTTGACATTACTGAAGCTACCGATTTCTTGCTGGAAAATACTAATCCAGACAATATGAACCCAGATGCAAATATAATTTTTGGTACGGTTTTAGATGAAACTATGCAGGATACTGTCCGTGTTACTTTAATTGCCACTGATTTTTCCGAGATTGTTCATCATGGAAATGATAAACGTATCGCGCCAAAGCAATTTTTGATTAAAAATAGTGAGGCGGAGAAAAAAGTTACTTCCTCCGAACGGCCGATGCCTTCTATTCCTTCTTTTATGGTAAAAAGACAATGATGAGAGAAGAAATTTTTCAACGCACTCAAATTTTGCTGGGAAAAGAAGCGATGAGTAAGTTGGTAGCAAGCAAAGTAGCTGTCGTTGGCTTAGGTGGCGTCGGTTCTTTCGCGGCAGAAGCTTTAGTGCGCAGTGGTGTTGGTCAAATAGTGCTCATGGATAATGATGTTGTGGATATAAGCAATATAAATCGACAATTGATTGCCACAATTAGTACCATCGGTAAAAATAAGGCAGATATAGTAAGGGCAAGGGCGCTTGATATTAATCCTGATTTAAAAATCATTTCTCTTAATACTCGGTATACGGCAGAAACATCTGGCAATTTCCCTTGGAATGAAGTAGATTATATTGTCGATGCTATTGATAGTTTTCCCGATAAGGTGGCTCTTATCGTGGAAGCTCATCGGCGCAATAAACAAATTTGGAGTAGCATGGGGATGGCTAATCGAGTAGACCCCTCTCGCCTGCAGTTGACAGATATAGCGAAAACACATACTTGTCCATTGGCACGTAAATTGCGAAAAACCTTACGTGCTTATGGCATAAGTAAACATAATGTAGTATTTTCTGAAGAACCACCTTTATCACAGGCAAAAAATGTGAGAGGTATTTTGGGCAGTGTGGCTTTTGTTCCTTCAGTTGCGGGACTTATTCTCGCCAGTGCCGTGGTCAAGCAGATAATAAAAGCGTAAGATAGGTAAAACTATCTTACGCTTTTTGTTTTTTCTAAAATCAGGATGTCACTTTAACGAGCAAAACCATTTGGATGTTGGGAATGCCATTTCCAAGCGGAAGAAATAATGTCCTCCATATTAGTTGCCTGTGGTTGCCAGCCGAGAATTTTTTTCGCTTTTTCACTGGAAGCGATTAGACGGGCTGGGTCACCAGGACGTCTAGTGCCAATTTCAATGGGAATGGCGTGACCAGTCGCGCGCCTAGCGGCAGTAATCATTTCCATGACAGAAAAGCCATTGCCACTGCCGAGGTTGAAAATATCGCTTTTTCCACCTTTTTCTAGATAGTGGAGGGCGGCGATATGGGCACTAGCTAAGTCACAGACATGGACATAATCGCGAATGCAAGTCCCATCCGGTGTAGGGTAATCATTGCCATAGACAGTGAGATGGGAGCGTTTTCCTAGGGGAACTTGTAAAATGATGGGGACTAAGTGACTTTCCGGTCGATGGTCTTCGCCAATATTACCAGTAGGAGAAGCACCGGCTACATTGAAGTAGCGCAAAGAAACATAGCGGATATGGAAAGCGGTATCAATCCAATGCATCATTTTTTCCATAAATAATTTACTTTCGCCATATGGGTTAGTTGGGTTGGTTGGGGCAGTTTCTAGGATAGGAACGGATTTTGGTTCTCCATAAGTGGATGCCGAAGAGGAAAAAACTATTTTGTCAACGTCATTTTCCGCCATAACTTCTAAGAGAGACTGCATGCCTCCCACATTGTTGTTAAAATAAAGGAGAGGTTCTTCCATGCTTTCCCCTACTAGGGAGCAGGCAGCGAAATGAACAACGGCCGAGATATTATGTTTAGCAAAGATAGTTTGCAGAGCTTTTTTATCTCTGATATCGGTTTCGTAGAAGGGAACGTCATCTGGAACTGCCTCCCTGTGACCAGTGCGCAGATTGTCCACGACAACGGGTTTTAAAGCAGTTTTTTGGAGAGCTTCGACGAAATGAGAACCGATATAGCCAGCTCCACCACATACTAAAATAGGCATAAATAATTGCTATTTGCAAGAAAAATGGTCAGCAGTGCAAACAGCGAATACACCACCTTTCCTTGGATGTTGAGTATTTTATGTCATTTAGCACGATAAATGGCTTGTGCATTATAGTATCTTTAATTTTATAACTAAAGTGTAGAAAAGGCAAACATATAGAAAAGATGTACCGCAATAGATAATTGTTATCCTTTAAAAGTAGAACTATCTTGCAAAAAAAAGAGAACTGCTATACAATAAATAGTAGAAGGGAACTTTAATTGTGCAACAAGATTTGACCTCAAATAGTTTTTAATTTAGAAAGGGTGGTTTCTATGTTCGGATTAGGTTCACTTTCTAGAGATATGTTAAATAAGGATGAAGCTTTAAAACACTTGCAAGATGCCTTGGGAGAACCGTTATTTAATACGGCTATTGCTCCTGTGCAAACAGCCATGTCTGGCTTTGTCTCTTTTAAAGTAGATGTACAGGATTTTTCTGACCGCTATGAGTTGCATGCTGAGTTGCCAGGCGTGAAAAAGGAAGATATTTCTCTTTGCTATGACAAGGGATATTTGACTATTCAGGCTACTAATCAGGCAGAAGAAGTTTTAGGGGAAGGGCGCTACTTGCGTCGCGAACGCCGTTACGGAGAATTTGCTCGTTCCTTTTATATTGATGGAATTGATAAAGAAGCTATCAAGGCAGATTTTGAAAATGGTGTCTTAAGTGTAGTTTTGCCGAAGCTTCCTGGTCAGGATACGGCAACGCATATAGACATTAGATGATTTGTATTTTTAGTTTATACAACTATGAAGCAATGAAAAGCTAAAATCTCTTTGGGGATTTTAGCTTTTTTGTATTAGAAATATATTCATTACTGATAATGTGCTAAAATATAAGATTAAGAAACGATGTTTTCTAAATCAAGGGAGGAAGTGGTTGCTATGAAAGGAACGATTGTTGGCGCTTGGGTCAGCACCAGTAAAAAGATATGGGGCGATGAGCTCATTAATAAAATTCTAAGTGATATTGGACTGGGCGGAAAGCATATATTTATGCCCAGTGAAGATATTGATGATGCAGTTATCAAGCAATTTGAACAGGAACTAGTACAGCGTTTACATAAAACGGCTGATGAAATTTGGTATGCTATCGGTAAGGATAATGTGGCGACATTTTTTCAGTTTTATCCTGGATTTTTTCAAAAGGAAAATTTACATGATTTTTTATCTTCACTCTATGACATTCATGTAGAAGTAGTGCGCATGATTAAGGGGGCTAAACCGCCTTTTATCAATATGCGAGATATTTCTGATACAGAATCGGTCTTCACATACCGCTCTAAACGCCATATGTTTGCCTATTTGAGAGGTCTTTTAGAGGGGGCAGCCGAACACTATCATGAAAAGATAGAAACGAAAGTTTTGCAAAAAGACAGTGATTCTCTACAAATACTTATTAGTTTTTCTTACAATATTAGACATGTAAAAAATTACTTTTTTAGCAAGGTTTTTCGCTTTATTCCCAGTGTGCCAGGTCGAGTATTTATTTTTAGTATGATTTTTTATGCTATTTTAAATGCTCTCTTGGATTTGGTCGGTACGGCATTTTCTTGGTGGTCTGTGCCGTTAGTAGGTTTAGTTAGCGGTATAGGCAGTTTTGTTTTTCTTAGACCAGCTTATGCGGTATTGGATGACTTAGATTCTTTGGTGCGCCATGAATATGCTGGTAAAGTACAAGTGAAATCGTACGACATTTTTAATACTATGAGTGAAAAAATAGAAAGTTATAAACAGGAAATGCGCACAAATTTCACAGGTATTAAAGGCAATAATGATGAATTGTTCCGCTATGGCTCGAGTTTTAAAGAATTGGCATCTGATATGCTTCATACTTCTGACAATATTACGGCTGCAGTAAATAAGCGTGCCCTAGATAGTAACGAAGCGACAGAAAATGTTTCTAATACAGCGGCTATTTTAAGCAATAATATCGATACTTTAAAGAGTGTTGTTGATAATCAGGCTGCTAACAATAAACACCTAACGACAGCGGTGCGTGAAATAGAAGATGGCTTTAATAACGTGCGCCAATCTAGCGATAAAATCAATACTACGATGCAACAATTTAGCAAAGTAAATCAAGCTATAGATGGTTTGATTGAGCAAGCCCAGCGTATTACAGTAATTACGAAGACGGTAGCAGATATTGCCGGCAGAACCAATTTATTAGCACTTAATGCAGCTATAGAAGCCGCAGGAGCGGGGGAACATGGCAAGGGATTTGCTGTTGTAGCTGAAGAAGTGCGCAAGTTGGCAGAACAATCTCAGGAACAATCTAAAATTATTTCCGAAGATGTAAAAACAATTTCGGAAACCATCTCGAAGGTAGTAAAATATGTAGATGTTGAATACAAAGTCTTGTCAGAAGAAAACGCTAATCTAGTACAAATAGTCGATGATAATAGCAAGTACTTATCTAATATTCGCTCTGTATCTAATAATATTGTGAATATCATTGGACAATTGAAAGAAGAAATGGTTGGAATGAATTCTGTTTACGGCAAGATTGAAGCTATGGTATCACTTTCTAAATCGGAATCATTGTCCGCAGATAAAATTAATCAGGCTGTACAGATTTACAATGAACGGATTAAGGATATGACCGATAAAATTGCCGAATTCGAAAAGATTGCTGCGCAATTTTCCGAACATATCTCAGTATTCAAGGTTTAAGAGGTAGTTTAGGATAAGATGAACAAGAAGATAGCAGTGGCTTTTTGGTTGTTTGTAGTGTGTTTATTATCGAGTCAAGGCGTAGAAGCTTTACCTAGACATAGCTTTTCAGCTAGAGTTATGGCACCAGAAGTTATTTATCTAAATTGGTCTCCTATACCTAGCGCTGTATCGTATGAAGTTCGTCTTAAAGACGCGCATGGTGTTTTTTTTACGCGCCGTGATATTTTTACGGTCGGTTGCGAGTTGACTGTAAAAAAGCATTTTGGAACACTTTATTGGCAGGTGCGACCATTGGATTTATCAGGTCATCCCTTAGCGGGGTTTTCGCCTTGGAAGCGTTGCAGAGAAAAGACCGATGAGCGATTATTAGCGACTGGTGAATATGATAAGATGCCTTGTATGCCAGTTTATCCAGTTTATTCTTGGATGCCAAAGGACAATGCCACTGGGTATCGGATTGTGGTGTACTATCGACCTTCTTCTTTCAGTAAATATCATCTCGTGCGTTCTTATTATAAAAAAGCTGGCTATGATTATTATGACGAAAAACCACTTTTACAAGCTGGCGAGTATTATTGGCAGGGGATAGCACTAACTGAGCAGGGAAAAATGCTGGGAGAGTGGTCTAAGCCTCAGCATTTTCGGGTCAAGACTACTGGTGTTCAAGTAGCTGCCTTGGGAGATAGCATTACGCATGGTGGCGGAGCAATTTGTACGCCCCCTGATTTTCGTCTGTATGATTGGGAAAGCTACTCTGATGTTCCTATTTTGAATATCGGTTATAGTGGTGATACGACTAGTGCCATGCTGAGACGTTTTTCTCACGATGTTTTAACTTATAAACCGCGTTTGTTAATCATCATGGGAGGCATTAATGATTTACGTGTAGGTGTGAAGGCAGAACAGGTTATTTCTAACTTGCGACAGATACGGTATCTGTGTTGGGAAAATGGTATAACGCCAATTTTTATCACAGTATTGCCAATAAATTCCCAGAAGATGGAACGAAGCATCGGTATTACCCCGGCTCAGCAGTGGCCTTTGGAAGTGGGAAAAGTTAATGACTGGATTAAACAACAGCATTATTATATCGATATCTTTGCTAAGTTTACAGACAAGGACGGACAATTGCGAGCCGATTATACGACGGATGGTTTACATCCTGATGCTATAGGAAAAAGGATAATTGGCGAAGCTGTTGCCAATTATTTGCGTACAACTTTTCCATCTATCGTTCAATAGTTGTGTTAGAAACTACTTATTTGTGGTATATGTAGTGGTAATGTGGATTGGTGATAGGGTTCAGTCCATAATTTATTGATTTACAGATAATGATGTTTTAATCTGAAATAGATATTAAAATAAAAGACAAAACAGAATAAAATAAAGGAAAGATAGAAAAAAAACTACAATAGTACCTTTAATATACAAAAAGATATTGACAAATAAATTTTAATCAGTTAAACTATATCCATTAAGTAAATCAGCCTTAGCAAGAAGTTTCTCCCAAAAGCGAGACGTGATGGTGAAAGGCGTCAGAGAAGCGAGGCCGGCTAGGGTACTTAATGACAAAATAATATTTGTGGTCAAGATGAGTGGGTTAAAAACCAATCAGGGTGGAACCGCGGATTAATAATTCGTCCCTGTGATGTATATAGATATGTCACGGGACGATTTTTTTTTCAAATTTAACACAAAAGGAGAGCCATTGTGAAATGGCGGAAAATTAAATTGATGACATTTCAAGAAATCATTCTTACCTTGCAACAATTTTGGTCTGAACAAAATTGTATCTTAGGACAACCTTACGATGTGGAAAAAGGTGCTGGTACAATGAATCCCTCTACATTTTTGCGCGTCTTGGGACCAGAACCTTGGCATATCGCTTATGTAGAGCCGTCACGTCGACCAGCTGATGGACGATATGGGGAAAATCCCAATCGCCTTTTTCAGCATCATCAGTTTCAAGTTATAATGAAACCCTCTCCAGATAATATTCAGGAATTGTACTTAGAAAGTTTGAAGCGTTTGAATATTCATCCAGAAGAACATGATATTCGTTTTGTGGAAGATAACTGGGAATCGCCGACCTTAGGAGCGTGGGGGTTAGGCTGGGAAGTATGGTTAGACGGCATGGAAATAACTCAATTCACTTATTTCCAACAAGTTGGTGGCGTTGATGTACAACCAGTTGCTTCTGAGATAACCTATGGGCTGGAAAGATTGGCTATGTACATTCAAGAGAAAGAAAATGTCTATGATATCGTCTGGTCAGGTCAATATACTTATGGCGATGTTTTTCAACGTAACGAATTCGAACAATCAACTTATAATTTTGAATTAGCAGATACGAAACTGCTCTTTGATTTGTTTGATAAGTATGAGCAGGAGGCACAACGCATTGTTGCGTTAGGCTATGTGTATCCGGCTTATGACTATGTATTAAAATGCTCCCATACTTTTAATTTACTAGATGCTAGAGGGGCAATTAGCGTTTCGGAGCGAACATCCTTTATTGGCAGAGTGAGAAAGTTGTCTCGGCAATGTGCTAAGGCTTATTTAAAGCAGCGAGAAGAATTGGGGTTCCCCATGTTAAACAGAGGTGACAAGTAATGCGAGATTTATTATTGGAAATTGGAACAGAAGAGATACCAGCACATTTTATGCCCAATATTCTTTCTCAATTAAGAGAAAGAGCGGGAAAAATGTTTAAAGAAGCACATCTCTCTTATAAACAGATTGAAACCTTGGGAACACCGCGTCGCTTGGCTCTTTCTGTTACTGGTTTAGCAGATAAACAGGATGATGTCTCTACATCTTATAAAGGGCCATCTGTAAAAATTGCCTATGATCAAGATAATCAACTGACAAAAGCAGCTTTAGGGTTTGCACGTAGCAAAAAAGTTGAGCCGAGTGATTTACGTGTGGAAAATGGTTATATTTATGCTGAAGTGCATGAACAGGGCAAGCCAGCAACAGCTATCTTACAAACTATTTTACCGGAATTAATTGAAAAATTGACATTTCCGAAAAGCATGCATTGGGGAAATTTGGATTTCCGCTTTGTCAGACCGATTCGCTGGTTGGTGGCATTATATGGAACAGAAATTATTCCTTTTTCAATAGCCAATGTCAATAGTGGTCGCGTGACAAGAGGTCATCGGTTCCTTGGTAATAAGGAAGAATACACTATTACTGTCGCCGAAGATTATAAATCGGTCATGCAGGAAGCGTTTGTAATGGTTGATCAAGAAGAGCGCAGTAATAATATCGAGTCCCAGATTAAAAAATTGGCTCGGGAAAATGGTGGCGAAGCGGCAATAAGTGCCGAATTGTTGGAAGAAGTTACTTATCTGGTGGAATATCCAACCGCCCTTTGTGGACATTTTTCAGCCGAATATTTGCAGTTGCCTAAGGAAGCTGTTATTACGCCGATGCGCGAACATCAGCGTTATTTCCCTGTACTAGACAAAGAAGGCAAATTATTGCCACTCTTTATTACTGTGCGCAATGGCGGTGCACATTGCTTAGAAACTGTACAGCATGGCAATGAAAGAGTATTGCGGGCTAGATTAGAAGATGCCAAATTTTTCTTTACAGAAGACCGAAAGAAGCCATTGGTTGCTTATCTAGAGAAACTGAAGAATGTTGTCTTTAGAGAAGATTACGGCTCCATGTATGATAAGACAGTGCGTTTGCAGAAATTAGGTGCCTATTTAAGTGATATTTTAAATATTACAGAAGAAGAAAAGGTAGATGTGCAAAGAGCCGCTTTATTGGCCAAAGCGGATTTGGTAACAGCTATGGTTACTGAATTTACCGAATTACAGGGCATCATGGGAAGAGAATATGCCCTCTTAGATGGCGAAAAAGAAATTGTAGCACGCGCTATTGACCAACATTACAGACCGCGCTTTGCCGGTGATGCTGTTCCAGATGATATTGTTTCTAGCATCGTCAGCATTAGCGATAAAATTGATACGATAGTCGCTGCTTTTGCAGCCGGGGCTATTCCTACTGGCTCACAAGACCCCTTTGCCTTGCGTCGTCAAGCCTTGGGTATTATGTTGAATTTAATCGAGCACAAGGTGCATATTTCCATTGGAGCTCTTATCGAAAAGAGCATGGAATTATTGCAGATACCGAGTGAGAAACAGGCCGGACTTTTAAAACAAGTTTTGGAATTTATGTCTTTGCGTTTGAAGAATATCTTGACGGAAGCAGAAGTTCGTTACGATATCATTGATGCTGTAAATGCAGAAGTAGACGACCCATTTGCAGTGTATAAAAGAGCATTTTGTTTGGCTGAAAATTTGACCAATAGCACGAATGCGGAACTGATATTGCAGTCCTTTGTTCGCGTTAGCAATATCGCTCAGAAATATCAGGTTGGCACAAAAGTGGAAGAAGCACTTTTCCAGTTGCCAGCAGAAAAGACTTTATATGCTTCTTATCTCCAAGCACGCAAAGTGGGAGAAGAAGCTTTGCATAAATATGACTATCAAAAACTGTGGGAAGCACTTATCGTTTTAGAACCAGTTATTACGGGATTTTTCGACCAAGTCATGGTCATGGATAAGGACGAAAAGTTGAGAAATAATCGCTTGGCTTTATTACATGATTTAGACTTACTAATTAAAAAATTGGCTGATTTTAATAAATTGGTGCACTAGAATTAAGGCATACCCATAGATAAAAAGAAGGGTTAATATGGAAAAACAAGAGATGAAACGCAGTTTACAGGCTCGCCATGTAGAAATGATTGCCTTGGGCGGGACGATTGGCGTTGGTTTATTTATGGGGTCTGCCAGTACGATACAAACAGCGGGGCCTTCCGTTCTACTTTGCTATGGTATAGCAGGCATTGTTCTATTTTTTATCATGCGCATTATGGGAGAGATGCTCTATTTAGAACCGGTTACAGGCTCGTTTGCCTATTACGGTTATAAATACATTCATCCCTTTGTCGGTTATTTAACTGCTTGGTGTTACTGGTTTTTATGGCTAACTGTTGGATTATCAGAAATTACTGCCATCGGCATTTATGTGAAGTATTGGTTTCCTTTTGTTCCGCAATGGGTGTCAGCTTTTTCTGGCATGCTCATCATTGCAGCAGCTAATATGGCAGCGGTTAAATATTATGGTGAGTTTGAATTTTGGTTTTCCTTGATAAAAGTTAGCACTATCGTCGTGATGATTGCCGTTGGTTTAGGGTTGATTTTTTTCGGTTGGGGAGATGGCGGAAAAGCGATAGGTCTCTCTAATTTGTGGGCTCATGGTGGTTTTTTCCCTAACGGTGTGACGGGAATGTTGACAGCACTTTGTATAGTGACAGCCTCTTTTCAAGGCATTGAATTAATTGGCATTACTGCCGGAGAAGCTCATAATCCTCGGGAAACTTTGCGCAAGGCCATTCAAGGTATTATTTGGCGTATTCTCATCTTCTATATTGGAGCTATCTTCATTGTTATTACGATTTATCCTTGGAATCAATTAGGAATGCTGGGCAGTCCTTTTGTGACGATTTTTGCTAAGGTTGGAATAACGGCAGCGGCTGGGGTCATTAATTTTGTGGTTTTGACAGCAGCATTATCTGGTTGTAACAGTGGAATTTACAGTGCCGGTAGAATGTTGTACACTTTAGCAGAAAAAGGGCAAGCCCCACAATTTCTAGGTAAATTGTCGTCGCGTGGTGTGCCGAGAAACGGCATTGTATTTACCATTATGCTTTTGAGTATTGGGGTTATTTTGAATTATGCGATGCCAGGTTCTAAGTTATTCCTCTATATTTATAGTGCGAGCGTTTTTCCTGGTATGATTGCTTGGTTTGTTTTGGCCTTGGCCCAGTTTAATTTTAGAAAGGCCCATAGCAAAGATGTTATAGCTAAACATCCGTTTAAATCACTATTTTACCCGTATAGCAATTACTTTTGTATTCTCTTTTTAGGTATGGTTACGGTCGGCATGTGGATAAATCCAGAAACGAGGATACCGTTGATTATTGGTTGGATATTCTGTGCGTTGCTGGGAGTCAGCTATTTTTGCTTGGGCTTACACAAAAAGAGTAATTTAGCGGAAGGCAAGCGCGTCTTGGCAGTCAAAGAAGGTAAAGAATGACGAGGCTAGAATAGCTGATATTTGCTTTATAGTGCCTTTTATAGTATAATTTGTGGTAATTAGCTTACATACAAATCTAATCATAAAGATGGGCAGGGCATTGTCCATTGTGGAGAGAACTCGTAAGACCTGCTATTTCAAGTAGGCAAGGTTCGCTAATATCCCAGAATCCCTCGGCTTTAGCCGTGGGGAGTATGTCAAAAAATCTGTCATCTCCTCTTAGTTTAATGAAGGGAAGATGAGGTGTTTTTGGTTGTTAAATTTCGTTGGTGCGATATTTAGCAACGAATAATAAACTTGTTGTGAAGAAAAAGAGAGTATGCTTTTTAAATCGGAACAGAGAGAGGTATCTTGGTTGGAAGTACCTACGAGGCGAAAGCAGAAGTTCACTTTGGAGCAACCGTGCTGAATGGAGTAGGTGTGGCGTTGGCGGCGTTAACGCATTTGAGATAATATAAGGGTGGTACCGCGAAGCCTTCGCCCCTTTGGGGGTGAGGGCTTTTTATATTTATAGGGGGATTAATGATGAAAGAAAAGTTACAAGATATTCAAAAAACAGCTCTAGAAGCGATTAAAAAAGCCACGACAGTTGCTGCTTTAAATGAGGTCCGAGTTGCTTATTTGGGAAAGAAAGGTTCTTTGACCACTATTTTGCGCAGTATGGGGCAGGTCTCTCCAGAAGAACGTCCAGTTATTGGCAAACTGGTCAATGCCGTGCGCAATGATTTAGAAACTAGTATTGCGAGCAAGCAAGAACAATTACAGCAAGCAGAACTTTTACACCGCTTGGAAACAGAAAAAATCGATGTCACTTTACCAGGACGCAGTAAAAAATTAGGACAACTACATCCATTGACCCAAACTTTGAATAAGATAAAAGATATTTTCCGCAATATGGGGTATTCTATTGCCGAAGGCCCACAAGTGGAAACTGATTACTTTAATTTTGAGGCTTTAAATTTGCCTAAAGACCATCCAGCACGCGATATGCAAGATTCTTTTTACATCACGTCCGATATCTTGTTGCGTACGCAAACTTCTCCAGTACAAGCTCGTACCATGCAGGCCCATAATGCCAATGAACCAATTCGCATTATTGCCCCAGGTCGCGTATATCGGCGCGATGACTATGATGCTACGCATTCGCCAATGTTTACACAAGTAGAAGGACTTTGTATCGACAAGAATATTAATTTTGCTGATTTAAAGGGAACATTGCTTTTTGCCATGCAGGAATTATTTGGCAAGAATGTTAAGTTGCGTTTTCGTCCGAGTTTCTTCCCCTTTACAGAACCGAGCGCAGAAGTGGACATTAGTTGTGTGATGTGTCATGGTAAGGGCTGTCGAGTTTGCAAAAATACTGGTTGGTTAGAAATTTTAGGAGCGGGGATTGTTCATCCTAATGTCTTGCGCATGAGTGGATATGACCCTGAAAAAGTGAGCGGTTTTGCTTTCGGCATGGGGGTAGAAAGAATCGCGATGCTCACATATGGTGTCAGTGATTTACGCCTCTTTTTTGATAATGATGTGCGTTTTTTACAACAGTTTCACCTATAAAATAAGAGGATAGGAAGGGTATATTATGAAAGTTTCATTAAAATGGCTAAAGGATTATATAGATATCGCTATAACACCACAGGAATTGGCTGATAAATTAACCTTAGCTGGTGTTCCAGTTGAGAATATTGTCGAAACTGGAGAAGAAATAAAAAAAGTCATCACTGGTCGCATCGAAAAAATTGAGCCCAATCCCAATTCAGAGCATCTATTGGTCTGCACCATGTTTATCGGTACTGAAGATAGAGTGGTAATTCAAACTGGTGCAGATAATGTACGTGTCGGTCAAGTTGTTCCTGTTGCGATGGTGGGGGCTCATTTACCAGGTGGTAGAAAGATATCGAAGGGAAAATTGCGCGGCATCGTCTCCTGCGGTATGTTGTGTTCAGCACCGGAATTGGCGTTACCTACTGAAAATATGACAGCTGAAGAACTCGATGGTATCTATATTTTGCCATCAGATACACCGATTGGCGTGGACATTAAAACTGTTTTAGGCTTAGACGATGTCATCTTCGAATTTGAACTGACATCCAATCGTGGAGATTGTTTCAGTGTGCTTGGCTTAGTACGAGAAATTGCCGCTATAGTTGGTGGTAAAATAAAGTATCCGAACATCAATTTTACAGAAAAAGCGGAGAAAATACAGGATTTTTGTCAAGTACAGAATGATGTACCAGAACTTTGCTCTCGTTTTGCTTTGCGGATGATGACTGATGTACAAGTAAATACTTCTCCAGCTTGGATACAGGATAGATTACAGAGTGCCGGTATTGTTCCAGTTAATAATATTGTGGATATCACTAATTTTGTTATGTTAGAAATGGGACAACCGCTCCATGCCTATGATTATGATAAACTCACCGCTGGTGACCTCTTGGTGCGCATGGCTAAAGAGGGAGAAGAACTAGTGACCTTAGATGATAAAAAACGCGTTTTATCAGCTAATGATATTGTTATATCTTCTGAAGGTCAGGCCGTCGGTTTGGCTGGTATCATGGGAGGCAAGAATAGTGAAATTTCCGCCACGACAAAACGTATTGTGTTAGAAGCCGGTTCATTTGTTGGTGCTAATATCAGACGCAGCGCCGCACATCGCTTGGGGATGGGAACAGAAGCGTCTGGTCGTTTTGAAAAGGGAATTGACATAGTAAATATTCCACAGGCGTTAGAAAGAGCAGTGCAGTTGATAGAAGAAACTAAGTCAGGTGTTCCTTTACAGGGAATGTTGGATATTTATCCTCAGGAAAAGAAATTAGAACAACTGACTTGTCAGGTGGCCGAAATTAATCGCGTGTTAGGAACAGATATTTCTGGACTAAAGATGCAGCGCATTTTACTGGGCTTAGGCTTTAACGTGCGTCTTGCTGAAGAGACTTTGCATATTGTTGTGCCTTCTTGGAGAAATGACGTTCATCATCTTGAAGATATTGTGGAAGAAGTTGCCCGTATCTATGGGTTTGATAATATCGCATCTACTATGCCATATGGTATCACCTTACAGGGGACGCAACCAGAATGGCAAACTTTTGCCGATAAAGTAAAGCAAATTATGTGCGCAGCAGGACTTTCAGAAACCATCTCCTTTAGTTTTACTAATGCTGATACTTTTGATAAATTGAATATTCCTGAAGATGATAAATTGCGTCAAGCTATTCCGATTATGAACCCTTTGACAGATGAATATCCGCTAGTGCGCACTAATATGCTGGGCTCTATTTTGGAAAATGTACAGCGCAATTTTGCTAGAAAAAATGAAGATATTCAGCTCTTTGAAGTGGGTACTGTGTTCTTGCCAGAGTCCTTGCCAGTTACCAAACAACCGTTAGAAAAAAGGGAAGTAGTAGCAGCTATTGCTGGTAAACGTGAAGCATTAAATTGGACTAGTGAAAAAGCAAATGTTGATTTTTATGATATGAAAGGGCTAGCTGAAACACTGCTAGAAGAGTTGGGAATTACTCGTTATAATGTGAATAGTGGCAGACATTGGGCAATGCATCCAGGCAAGACAGCAACTTTTACTAAAGGAAAAGAAGTTATTTGTACGATTGGAGAAATTCATCCAGCTACTATGCAGGCTTACGGCTTAAATAAACCGGTTTATCTTTTTACAGCTGATTTAGATATACTACAGAAATACGCTGCTAAAAAATTAAAAGCGGAAGAGTTGCCTAAATATCCAGGAATTCAGCGCGATTTAGCATTATTGTTAGATGTTGATTGTTTAGCAGGCGATGTCATGCGAGAAATCTCGAAACAGGGCGGAAAATATTTAGCTCAGGTACATCTTTTCGATATTTATAGTGGCAAACAGATTGCAGCTGGTAAAAAGAGCATGGCTTTCAATTTGCTTTTCCAGGCTTTAGATAAGACCTTGACTGATACTGAAATAGAAAAGCAGATGCAAAAGATAGTTTCATCCTTGGAAAGTAAATTCCAGGCAGAATTACGTTAAATAGCGATTTGTTCGCAATAGAAAACACTCCCTATGGACTTTTGTCCACAGGGAGTGTTTTCTGTTATTCGCGATTGTCTGGAATATTAGTGATGACACGGCCGAGGCGAATGCCCGAAAATAAATTCCAAAACCATTTTAAAGCGACTGTGATATTAGTGTGAAATCCAGAGAGGCGCAGAAGATGCACGCCCATCCAAGCTAACCAAGCTGGAAAACCAGACATGGTAAAATTTCCCTTACATAACACAGCTTGTCCACAACCGATAGTGGCCATGCTGCCTAAATCATGATAGATGAAATTCTGGAGTTTTTCCCCCTTGATGCTGTGCATGATATTTTTTGCACAGATGATAGCTTGTTGTGTTGCCACTGGTGCTACCGTGGGGAGGGGATACCCGTTTTGTTCAAAATGGGCGCAATCGCCGATAGCAAAGACATTAGGATTGGTGGGAACTTGTAATGTTTTAGTAATGATAAGGCGTCCAGACCGGTCGAGCGGGTAGCCAGTTTGTTCCATGAGTGGCACTGCTCTTACACCAGCAGCCCAGATAACGGTATTGGTAGCAATAATTGTGCCATCTTTCAGCGTGAGAGAATTCTTGTCACAGTTGATAACTTGCGAATTGAGCATTACTTCTACGCGTTTCTTTTTTAGCACTTGACGTGTTCGGCGCTGTAATTTAGGTGGCATGGTGGCTAAAATAGTGTGCCCCGCTTCAATGAGGATGATGCGTGGCGTATCATTTTGCAAGCGATGATATTCATTTTTCATGGCGATAAAAATTAACTCCGAAAGGGCGCCAGCTTCTTCGACCCCAGTCGGTCCACCGCCGACACAGACAAATGTGAGCATTCTTTGACGAATGGCAGGGTCGGATTCTCGTTCTGCTCTTTCAAACATGTGTAAAACGTGATTGCGAATATGTATGGCCTCACGTAAAGTTTTCATGCCGTAGGTATGGTAAGATAATTCCGGCATATTAAAATAGTTAGTTGTAGCTCCGGCTGCTATGACTAGATAATCGTATTTTACTCTTTTATATGGAGTGATAACCTCTTTATTGACAAAATCGAAACCTTGTACGTGGGCTAACATGAAGAAGACATTTTTATACTTGCGGAAAAAAGCCCGCGTTGGATAAGCAATTTCTTCAATGGAAAGTACAGAAGTAGATAATTGATAGAGCAATGGTTGGAAGAGATGAAAATTATTGCGGTCAATAAGAACAACTTCCACATCTTTTTTAGCCAGATATTTAGCGGTTAAAATTCCACCAAATCCGGCTCCGATGATGACGATACGAGGTTTGTCCATGACACTCCCCCCTTATTTGCTGGAGCTGGTTTTATTGTATTTATTCATAGCCATATCTACGTTATCTGTAACAGCACACTGGATAGCTTTTAACATGTTTTTAATGGCCACATCAATTTCCGTTTTTTCTTCTGCTGGAATGTGGGCGAGAACATAATCGACAATGGACATGCGTAATGGGCGGTTAATACCGATACGCATGTGAATGAAATTATCGCCGTGTAAGGCAGAAATGATTGATTTAATGCCGTTATGACCGCCTGAGCTACCTTTTTTACGGATGCGAATATTTCCCACTGGGATATCCATATCGTCGTAAATGACGAAAAAATCCTCTGGTTTTAGTTTATACCAATGGGCAATTTCTTGTAAAGCAAGCCCACTGGAATTCATAAAAGTTTGCGGTTTTACTAAGAGTATTTTTTCCGTTCCAAGCATAGTTTGAAGCACTTCTGCTTGAAATTTATTTTGCCAAGTTTGTACTCCTAATTCCTTGGCTAAAGCATCGATACACCTGTTTTCTAATTTATTTTATATTTTGTTTACGGCGAGATGCAATTTCACCGTGGCTCTAGCGAACACCTTCAATTTTCATTGAAGCACAGACTATATCTTTTCCCGCAGCATTATCTGTTAGGGCGAAACCACTTCGATGTGCTTACATCTACTTCCCCTAGGGAATAGTCGTTGAGCTTTCTCCTCTTCGGAGCTTAGTTGCTGATTGCCGATTTACAATGTACTTAGGTTTTAACCATATACCATCTGATTAATTTTTTCTGCTTTCGCCACATTCACGTTGGATTATTTCAAATCTGCGTTGTTGTTTAATCAGCTTTACGGTATTCCAGCAGTTCAGTTTCTTTTTTAGGCAATGTCGACATACTAGTTTCCCAATATGCTTACTAATTTAGATGCTACTGGGCGCTGTCATTCATTAATAAATCCGACATTGTGTCTGGTGTTGGCATATTGAGCACCGGGATTGCCCAAGCCAGCTATTACTTTCATATTTATACCTCTTCAAGTAAAATTAGAAAAAAGGCCGTTACCAGAAGGCAACGACCCATTCGGTTATACTTTTGTAGCTACGGCATTTACGACATCAAACAACTGGCTGACAGAGGTTTGTGTGAAAATGCGCTTAATTGCTTCGCCAATGGCAGGAGCCATGGATAAGCAAACGACCTTGCTGGAGTGTTTCTCCTTAGGAAGGGCGATGGTATTGGTAATAATTAATTCACTAATAGGAGAATCATCAATGCGTTGGATAGCTGGGTCACTGAGAATACCGTGTGTACAGCAAGCATAGATGGAACGAGCCCCGCGTGCTTTCAAGGCCTTAGCGCCTTCACACAAAGAACCGGCAGTATCTACGATATCATCGATGATGACGGCATCTTTGCCATTGACATCGCCGATTAAACTCATCACTTCTGCTAAGCCAGGAGCGGGACGGCGTTTTTCGATGATGGCAATAGGAGAATCTAATCTGTCTGCTAAGCTACGCGCTCTGGTGACACCACCTAAATCCGGTGAAACAACTACCATGTTGTCGAGATTTTTTTTCTTGATGTATTCTGCAAGAACTGGGGCGGCTGCCAAATGGTCTACTGGAATGTCGAAGAACCCTTGAATCTGTCCAGCATGTAGGTCGACTGTTACAACGCGGTTAACACCGGCAACGGTCATGAGGTTGGCGACTAATTTCGCAGAAATAGGTTCGCGTCCTCTAGTTTTTCTGTCTTGACGGGCATAAGCATAGTAAGGTACTACAGCAGTGATGTGACGAGCAGAAGCACGCTTACAAGCGTCAACCATAACCAATAATTCCATTAAGTTGTCATTAACAGGTTGACTGGTTGGCTGGATAATAAAGACATCTTTCCCACGAATGCTTTCCCCTATCATTACTTGGGTTTCACCGTTGTTAAAGTGACCGACAAAAGCGTGACACAATTCCACGCCGATGTAATCGACTATTTCTTGTGCCAGCTGTGGGTTGGCGTTTCCAGTAAGAATACATAATCTTTTAGTGTCCAACAAAATGTTCCTCCTATAGAAATTAAAAATAGATAGTTTTTACAAGCCCAGTAATTTCACGAATCATTTACCAAATAATAGTACAACGTTGAAATTTTTACCAGTGATGAAACATGGGAGATGTTGTTACTAGTTTTAGCACTATAAATATAAAATTTTACGGAAATTAGAAAAAAGGCTTAAATCACTTACTAATTATAGCATAAATATACAAAAAAAGTCATAGTTAAGATGAAAAAGGCCATAAAATTTGTTTGAAATAGCCATTAACGGCGTTTATCTACCCAATTTGGGATGTTTTTTTGTCTTTCCCGAGCAATAGCCAATTCATGTGCGGGCACATCTTTGGTGATGGTTGAGCCTGCGCCGATATAAGCTCCTTCGCCTACGGTTACTGGTGCTACTAAGTTGGAATTGCAGCCGACAAAGGCATTATCAGCAATAGTGGTGCGATGTTTTACCTTTCCATCGTAGTTGACGGTGATGGTGCCACATCCCATATTGACTTTTTTTCCAATATCGGAATCACCGATGTAGCTGAGGTGGGGCAACTTTGTGCCTTCGCCAATATTGGAATTTTTTACTTCCATAAAGTTACCGATATGGACATTGTCAGAGATGACAGTATTAGGGCGCAAATGTACATAAGGACCGACCGTGACATTTTTGCCGATGCGACATTCATGGGCATAGGTGAAAGAAATAGTGCTATTTGCACCGATTTCTACATCAGAAAAACGACAACCAGGTCCTATTTCACAGCCACTGTGAATAATTGTTTTTCCCTCTATCCAAGTGGATGGGTAGATGATACAGTCTGGCTCTATGGTTACATCGGAATCAATGTAGGTATTCGCTGGGTCAATAATGGTTACGCCGTCACGCATCAATTCGTAGTTCTTTCTTTCGCGCAAGATAGCTTCGGCACGGGAAAGTTGTAGGCGAGAATTGATGCCAAGCGTTTCTTCGTAATCGTCCACTACAACGGCTTCTATTTTTTGGCCAGCATCGTGTAGTATTGGAAGGACATCCGGAAGGTAATATTCCCCTTGAGCATTATCATTTCCTACTTTTTCCAATGCTTCAAAGAGCGATTTGGCGTTAAAGAGGTAAATACCAGTATTGACTTCTTTAATTGTCAATTCAGCAATGTTGGCATCTTTATGCTCGACAATTTTCTGTAAGAGGCCATTCATGTTGCGCACGATGCGACCATAACCAGTTGGATTGGGCATGACCGTCGTCAAGACAGAAGCAGCAACTTTATTTTTATGATGGGCAGTAGTGAAGTGCTTTAACATTTCTGGAGATAGTAAGGGCGTATCGCCACACAAAATTAATACCGTATCTTCAGGATTAACAAGGTCTTTGGCTTGTAAAACGGCGTGACCTGTGCCTAATTGTTCTTTTTGTAGGACCGTTACAGTATTTTCAGGTAATACTTTTTCTACCATTTCTTTGCCGAAACCCAGGATGACGATATTTTTTTCGGAACCGGCTAGAGAAGCTGCCTCTAAAACGCGATTGACCATTGGTTTACCGCCAACTTTATGCAATACTTTTGGTAATTTTGATTTCATGCGGGTGCCTTTTCCAGCAGCGAGCACGATTGTGATAAAATTATTATTTTCCAAGATGAAATCCTTTCCTTTGCAATCATGAATTATTATGAATTTATGAGGTCATACCCATGAGAGGTTGGTTTTACTGTGGTAACAAATACTTCTGGCGAAAGTTCTTGGGGATGAAGTGTTTTTTTATACGTAGCTTTAAGGGCGCATAAAAATTTTTCTTTTACCGTGATGCTGTCTTCTAAAGACTTGTTAATAGCAAACAGCGTGGGGCCACTACCAGACATCATAACGTGCGCAGCACCAGCTTGTAAAAGCATTTCTTTATATATTTGTAGACTTGGTTTTATGGTGAACGCTGGTTTTTCCAATTTATTGAGCAGATAAGGGAAAATAGTCTCTATTTTACAATCATTGCTAAATTGTGCAATTAATTCTTGCGTTTTTATTTTTTTTTGATTGGGCATAGAGTCGTAGAGTTGGTATATCTTAGGAGTAGAGAGAGAAAATGGTGGCTTGACGATTAAAAGCGAGCAATTTGGTATGGGACTAATGGGGGTGAGTTTTTCTCCCCGCCCTTGTGCAAGCTGTAATCCACCTGTCAAGCAAAATGGCACATCAGAGCCTAATTTTAAGGCAAGTTGTTCTAGTTCTAAGATAGAATTATTTTGTTTAAGGAGGATATTGAGACCGTGTAAAGTGGCTGCTGCATCGGTGCTACCTCCAGCCAAGCCGGTGGCAATCGGAATATTCTTCTTAACGGTAATTTTTACTCCGTCTGTTAGGCCGTTATATTTTAAAAAAGCGCTAGCAGCTCGGTAAATAAGATTGTTTTGTACCGTTTCTTGAGGAATTAAATCACCACTCAACTCTATTGAATCATTGTTATTGGTGCGAATGAAAGATAGTTTATCAGAAAGAGAAATGGATTGCATGACCATTTCTACTTCATGGTAACCATCTGGTCTTTTTGCTAGAACATCGAGTGTGAGATTTATTTTGGCGTGGGCCAGTAATGTGAGCATATTTCCACCTGTACTATTGATTTTAAAATTAGTTGCCAAATAGCGACAATTATATTGATATTATAATTTAAAAAGACTTTCAATACAATGCTAATTCTCGGTAGGTAGTTTTTAGGTATTGCATTTCATAGAAGATTGCTATATAAATTAAATGTAGTATTAAGAAATAATGTCTTGATAATTCTCCAAAAATAAATATTAGCAAAATAATTATAAATAGATTTTTTAGTGTTATAATGGTCTATGAAACGCTGACGAAAGGGGAGGAATATTATTGTCATGAAAAAAAAGACATACAAAGTTACAGGCATGAGTTGTGCAGCTTGTGCAGCTAGAATAGAACGCGTCACTAAAAAATTACCTGGCGTGGCAGAAGCTAATGTAAACTTAGCTACGGAAACGCTCACTGTTCAGGTCGATTCTCTAGACGAAAATACCTTGAAAAAAGCGGTAGAAAAGGCTGGCTATGGTTTAGAAAAACCCCAGGAAAAAGAAGATGAAGGGGCTAAGGTACGCATTTTAAAAATACGGTTAATTGTTTCTGCTATCTTTGCCATCATAATTTCTTATATAGCGATGTCCAAGATGTTGCATTTACCTTTGCCGGCGATGACAAATGACGTTTATGTAGGAGCGTTATTTGTTTTACTTGTACCAGTTGTTGCTATAAATTATCGTTATTATGTGGCTGGATATCGCAGTTTATTGAGCGGTTATCCAGATATGGATTCATTGATTGCTGTTAGTACCAGTGCTGCTATTTTATACGGTATTTATGCTGCTTATCGTATTTTTACTGGAGATGTTTCCTATTTAAAGCACCTTTATTTGGATAGCGCAGCCATGATTTTAACTTTGGTTACCTTAGGTGATTATCTGGAAGGGAAGGCCAAGAAGAAGACTTCTTCAGCGATTAAGAAGTTGCTTAATTTAGTACCGCCGACTGCCGTTCTCATCGATGCAATAACAGGAGAAGAAAAAGAGGTGCCGGCTTCTATCATAAAAAAAGACGACATTTTGATAATAAAAGGCGGCCAAAAGTTGCCGGTAGATGGTGTTGTTATTAATGGAAAGGGAATTGTCAATGAAGCTATGCTTACTGGAGAGGCTTTGCCGGTGGAAAAAAATATTGGCGATACCGTCTATGCGGCTACGGTAAACACCAATGGTAGTTTTCAATATAAAGCTACCAATGTTGGCAGTGATACTGTTCTTGCTAATATCGTTCGTTTAGTGCAGGAAGCACAGGGTTCTAAAGCACCAATTGCGCGATTGGCAGATAAAATTGCTGCTGTTTTTGTCCCCGTTGTGATGAGTCTGGCAGTTTTGGCAGCAATTTTTTGGTATTGTATGGGAGAGCCGTTCCCGTTTGTTTTACAGGTTTTTATTGCCGTTTTAGTAGTAGCTTGTCCTTGTGCTATGGGGTTGGCTACGCCGACATCTATAATGGTATCTATGGGGAAGGGAGCAGAACATGGTATTTTAATTAAAAACGCCGTCGCTTTAGAAAATGCTTGCAAGATAGATACGGTAGTTTTAGATAAAACTGGGACTTTGACGGATGGAAATCCGACAGTTGTCGATATTTGTCCGGCTGGCGTAGATGAAAGGACTCTCTTATCTCAAGCCGCTGGTGCAGAAAAGGGTTCTTCTCATCCCTTGGCGCGCGCTATTATGAAAGCGGCTGAAGAATATAATGTGGAGGTGCCACGTGTTTCTGCCTTTCAAGCTGCCGATAGCATGGGTGTGGAGGCAATTATTAATGGCAGTATTGTGCGTGTTGGCAAACCTCATTGGTTAGAAGATAATGGAGTAGAGATAGATAAAGAGTTATCTTTAAAGGCAGAAAATCTCGCTGTCATGGGTAAAACAGTGGTGTTTGTTGCTTCTGGAAAGTATTGTAATGGTATTTTAGCTATCACTGACGGTATTAAATCCGGCACAGAAGAGGCTTTGCGCAAATTGCAAAATTTGAATATTGCCACTGTAATGTTCACCGGCGATAACGAAAAAGCTGCTGGTTTTGTTGCCGATAAATTGGGTATTAGCCAGTATTGTGCGGAATTGATGCCGGAAGAAAAGAGTAAGGAATTGGAAATTTTGCGCACCAAGGGTTTGACCATTGCGATGGTGGGAGATGGCATTAATGATGCTCCCGCCTTAGCGGCAGCTGACGTCAGTATTGCCATTGGTTCTGGCACAGACATTGCCATGGAAACGGCGGATGTGGTCTTGTTAAATAGTGATTTAAATGATGTCGCTGGTGCTATTGCCCTCAGTCGTGCTACAATGAGAAATATAAAGCAAAATTTATTTTGGGCGTTTGCCTATAATATCATCGGCATTCCTATTGCCATGGGAGTTTTGCATTTTTGGGGTGGGCCATTGCTCAATCCTGTTTTTGCAGCTTTGGCAATGAGTTTTAGTTCTGTGTCTGTTGTATCCAATGCCCTGCGTTTGAGAAGCTTTAGTTTTCAACGTTAGTGGTTAGAAATTGTCACAATCAAGAAATGCTTGTTTTTTTTAGCTGTGGTTTGTTTTATTTATTCTCAAAATTTTGTGGATGGTCTTGTAAGCTAAACAACTTGGCTATATTGTTAGTCATAGGCAAGTAGTGATGTTTGCCTACATGGGAGGTTAAAATTTGTTGACGCTTGAGCATAGCTAATTTTAAGTAGGCATCTCTATGTGACAGTAGAAATTTTTGGTGAAAAATCCCTTAAGATAGAATAAAAAAGAAAAGTGAGGTTTTGGAAATGAAGAAGATTTATATTGAAGGTATGAGTTGTGAACATTGCACTAATCATGTTCGTTCGGCATTAGCTGATTTGGAAGGAATGCATGCAGTAAAAGATGTCAATTTGAGTGGAAAGTTTGCTGTTGTTGATTGTAGCACTGACGATGAAACGATTAAGAACGCTATTAGTGATGAAGGGTATCAAGTAACAAAAATTGAAAAATGTTAAGATAATTACATTATTATGTGTACTAATGTTGGTTGTAGGCAGTGGTGTGCAAACAGCAGCTGCCAAGATGCGCACGGAAGTGAGTGAAAAGGCTACTACAGTGGCCAGTGCCTACGACTACTATGTGCCGGTAAAACATGAGTTGACCACAAAAACTTCCTCCAATAAAGATGAAAAAAATGCGCCAAAACGGCTTTTTTCTATTTATGTACAAGCTACTAGATATTGTTATGGGAATAATGGGAAATACAAACAGAAGCGAGAATTGGATATTCTCATTCCGCAAGATGTTTTGTCTGATGTTGTATTTTCCAAACACGCTCAACCTCGTTTACAATATATTAGCGGGGCAAAGGTCCAGTTTGTTCGTCTGCCAAAACCATATTATTTGGATGACCACTTTGCCACCTATTTAGTTACAGAGAAAATGTTGGCACCTTTAGCCAAGGCAGATGTGGTTTATTTAGTACTGGGTGAACATCGTTATACTTTGCCCCATTTTTTACCGTTAGAATGGTGCCAAGTTTTACAACACTTTTATGTAGAAAAGAAATAAATGATAGAGAGAAAGGCGGTGTCACTGCTGTAAGTTTGTAAGAAAGTAAAATTTACATTGCTTAGCAGTAGTTGAAATTTGAGTAAAGCGAAAGTAACACTTCTTTATGCGGATGAAAATGGAGAAATTTTTGATGCTCCAGGCGTACAAGCTCTTGGTCGTACTGGGCATATCAATGTGCCACTGCGAAAACAAGATTTATTGCCACTGCCAGATACCGCTGATTTGATGTTTTTGCCTCAGCGGATGCCGTTGGGTATTCAAAATGATGAAATAATTCCGATTGCAGGTCAGGCGGTAGCTGCTATTTTGCCAGCTGGATATACGCGAACTTATTTGCCGGCATTTATGGCAGAAGAAAATGCTGTGCCACTTCCACTTTATGGTTATACGGCTGTTGCTTTATATCGTGATGAACTTTATATGGCAGCTTTATATACAGATAAAAATGATAAGTGGGACCCAGCAATATACAATGATGGTGAGTTGAAAGCACGCATACTAGAGGTAGAAAAATTATTTCCTCACAATCGTTTGGTCAAGCATTTGGCGCATTGTTCTTTAGAGTGGCACTGTTGTACGGCGCAAAATATGTTTTATGGACGTTGGGAAGCTGGTATACCAACTTCTCCGGTATGTAATGCCCATTGCTTGGGATGTATCTCCTTGCAAGAGAGCCAGTGTTGTGCCTCTCCGCAAAGTCGTATTACCTTTAGGCCTACTGTAGAGGAAGTAACAGAGATAGGTTCTTATCATTTACAACGAGCCCCTGAAGCCATTATCAGTTTTGGTCAAGGCTGTGAGGGAGAACCATCGTTAGCCTATCAAACCATTGCTCCAGCTATTCGGGCCATTCGTCAGAAAACGTTGCGAGGTCAAATAAACATTAATACTAACGCTGGCTTTACAACTGGGATAGAGGCTATTGTCGATGCTGGTTTGGATAGTATGCGTGTCAGCATTATTAGTGCCGTACCAGAAAATTATGCGGCTTATTATCGCTCCAATTATTCTTTGCTGGATGTGCAAAACTCTATCCGTTATGCGAAGGAGCATGGTGTGCATATTTCCCTAAATATGCTGTATTTCCCTGGTTTCAATGATAACAAAGTTGAGTCTGCAGCTTGGCGTAAGTTTTTGCGCGAAACACCAGTAGATATGGTTCAGGTGCGCAATTTGAATATTGACCCTGATTATTTCTTGGAGCGTGTGACTTGCGATGCTCCGCCCCTTGGCACAAAAATGTTTTTGGGTGGCTTGAAGGGAGAATTTCCTCATCTCACTATCGGCAGTTTTAGTCACTATCAAAATAATGAAAAAAACTGACATTTGTAATAATTTAACGCTAGATATGACTTGGGGAAAGCCTACTTACACCATTTTTAATCCGCAGAAAAAGGAGACGAATATAATGATAACTGATTCCCAATGGAAAGAATTTAAAGGATTACTAGCTGCTAAAACTGGTATAGATTTGAATTTGTACAAAGAAGCGCAAATGAAGCGGCGCATCAATAATTTGGTGATGAGAAAGGGATATAGTAATCTGCTAGATTATTATAATTTTGCAGTAAAAGATAAGAAAGAGTTTGCGGATTTTGTGGAATATTTGACTATCAACGTGTCAGAATTTTTCCGTACCCCAGAGAAATTTTCTGAATTGGAAATGGTGGTTATTCCGCAATTATTGGCTAAATCTTCACGCCTTAATATCTGGAGTGCAGGATGTTCTATTGGGGCAGAACCTTACTCTATTGCCATGATTTTGGATGAAAAAACGCCTGGCATGAGACACCGCATTTTAGCTACCGATTTAGACGTTGATATCTTAGCAAAAGCTAAGGAAGGCGTTTATACTGAAAACGAATTAAAATCAATTTCTCTCAGTCGTAAACAAAAATATTTTACCAAAACGAGCGATGGAAAATATGCTGTTTGTCAAAAGATAAAAAATATGGTCGAATTTAGACGGCATAATTTGTTAAAAGACCGCTTTGAAAGCAATTTTGATTTGATTTTGTGCCGCAATGTCGTCATTTATTTTACGGAAGAAGCGAAAGATAAGCTCTATCGCAACTTCTTTAATTCTTTAAAACCAGGTGGAATTTTGTTTGTCGGTGGAACGGAAGCAATTCTCAACTATCGTGACATGGGCTTTAAGAGCACGAGACCTTTCTTCTATGAACATCCAGAAAATAAGTGATTTTTTGTTTATAGTTAAACTGGTTGAAAGATTATAGTATAAAAAAAAGATAGTGAATACTATCTTTTTTTTATTGGAGGGCGCAATGCGTTTTTTACATTTATCAGATTTACACTTGGGTAAAAGGGTGAATGGATGTTCGCTCTTAGAAGAACAAGCAGATATTTTGCAAAAAATTTTAGTTATTATAGATACTGAAAAGCCGCAAGCAATTTTTATCGCTGGTGATATTTACGATGTTGCTGTGCCGCCCGTAGAAGCTATTAAATTGTTCGATTGGTTTTTGATGGCCCTTTGGGAAAGGGAAAAAGAGGTCTTTGTCATCAGTGGTAATCACGATTCGGGAGGAAGGTTATCTTTTGCTAATGGTGTACTTAGCCGAGAGGGCATTTATTTTCAAACCATCTGTACGCGCGAATTCCGACCAATCACGTTGACCGATGAATATGGGCCTATCAATATTTATCTATTGCCGTTTTGTAAGCCCGTGCAGGTCAAACAGCTTTTTCCCGAAGTAGAAATACATAGTTATGATGAAGCCGTAGCTTTTTTAGTGCAGAAGATGTCGCTTCAGGAAAGAGAGCGAAATATTTTATTGGCACATCAATTTATCGTGGGGGCGAGCACGAGCGATTCAGAGGAATTGAATATTGGCGGGTTAGATGGCATTTCCGTAGAGCATTTTCTAGATTTTGATTATGTTGCTCTAGGACATCTGCATCGTCCACAAAAATTGGCACAATTAGAATATATTCGTTATAGCGGTACACCCTTAAAATATTCTTTTTCTGAATGTGGGCAAGACAAGGTAGTGGTAATAGGAGAGTTGGGTCAAAAGGGAGATTTAAAGCTGAAATTAATTCCTCTTATACCTAAGCGCGATATGCGTGTTTTGCGTGGTTCTTTTCAGGAATTAATTAAAGTAGAAAATTATCGAGGCACAGCTGTAGATGATTATCTTTCGATTATATTGACGGATGAAGTGGAAATTCCAGAATGCTTGGGAAAACTACGCCAAATTTATCCAAATATCATGCAGTTAAGTTATGAAAAAATTTTACAACGCGAAACATTATTGCGGCCACTTCAAAAAGGACAACGAAAAAATCCGTTGTCCTTTGTCAAAGAGTTTTATAAATTACAAAATGGTTTAGAAGTATCGGCTGAACAAAGGAGTTTTTTGGCAGAATTGATTGATGAAATTTGGCAAGATAAGGAATAGATAATTGACGAGAATGCGATTGAGCTTTTAATGACAATATTATAGATAAAATTAAAAAGAGCAGAGGTATTGCGAGGCGGAAATACATTGAGAAAGGATGGAAGCTGTTTCCTCTGCCGACACGACGAATAAGGTGATGAAAGTGGATTATATTATCTGAGGAGTGTTGTACAGCGATGCTATGCGACCATTAATATTGACAATGTCAGCTTTCGGTCCGTACCCAGAGAAGGTAGTATTAGATTTTACTCGGTTAGGCACAGAGGGAATATATCTGATTACTGGTGATACCGGTGCCGGCAAAACAACAATTTTTGACGGCATTGTATATGCACTATATGGAGAAGCGAGTGGAGAATTGCGCCAGAGTGGTAATTTACGGAGCTTATATGCCAAAGCAGATATGCCCACATTTGTAGAATTGAAATTTTCTTATCGTGATAGAGTATATATAGTAAAACGTAATCCTACTTATTGGCGAAAAAGCCGACGGGGAGATAAATTAGTTGAAGAAACGAGTAAGGTTTCCTTGCGTTTGCTAGACAGTGATATCACTTGGAGCGGGATAAAAGAAGTCAATGCTAAAATTACGGAAATACTTTCTCTTGATAAGGCGCAATTTACACAGATTGCAATGTTAGCGCAGGGAAATTTTTTAAAATTATTGATGAGTAGTACCAAAGAAAAAGGAGAGATATTTCGCAAATTATTTGCTACTGATAACTACCAAAGGTTGCAAGAACAAGTCAAGGAGATAGCAGCACGAAGTAAAACAGCCTTAGAAAAACAGCTGTTACAAATTGAGCATTATTTGCAGATGTTGGATTTGTCCGTTTCTGTACCAGAAACGCCGAATAGAGCAGAAATACTGCAGACTATTGAAATGGATTTAATGAAAAAACAGCATGCGCTAGAAAACTTGTCTAAAGAAATAACAGCTAAAGTAAAGCAACAAGAAAAAAATAATATCTTGTATGGAAAAGCAGAGACTCAAAAAATTGTTCGGCAGGAGATGGAGCAGGCTGAAAATTATTTATTGATTTATGATAAAAAGAGGCCGAGTTTAAAAGCACGAGCCGAGGCATTAGCGAAAAAATACCAAGCTGAATATGAGCCCTTAGTTATTCACATTCGAGAGTTAAGAAAAGAAGATGATTATTGTCAAAAATTGGTCGCTTTGCGCGCCGAAATGGCGACTGAGGTGCAAAGAATGAAGGTTTTGCAAGAAAGTGAGAAAAAGTTAGAAATTGACTTAACGAAGCAATTAAAGACATTGGCAGAATTAGAGCAATTAGGCGATAAATTGCAAAAAAATCTCATCTTGTTAGAACAATATAAAAATAATATGCACCAATTAACTGAAGAAAAAGAGAAAATAGAGTTATTGCGGTTGGAAGCCTTGCGTGGCAGTAATTTAGAGAAAAAAATCAAGGAAGAACAGAAAAAATATCAACAGCAACAAATGGTTGTGGATAAAAAGCGTGCAGAGTACAATCATTTGGAAAGAAGCTACTTAGATGCGCAGGCTGGTATTTTGGCAAGTACTTTGTTAGAAAATGAGGCCTGTCCCGTCTGTGGCTCTTTGGAACACCCTCACTTAGCTAGTTTACCGCAGATGGTGCCTAGTAAAGAACAATTAGAAACTCTGAAAAAGAGTAAAGAAAAGGAAGAGAATACATTACAGAGCTTGAGTAAAAAGGTCAATAATTTTATCGGTGAAAGAAAAGGTCTTTGGGTAATCTGCTCAGTAAGATGAGAGCAAAGCCCTTTATACCTCGTAAGGGGTGTAAACGCAGTGTTAATTGCTTTTAATCCCTAAAGCCTTACCCCTAAACAGTAGCTTGAAAAGGCAAGCTGAATGGTGCGAAAGCGAAAAAAATGTAAGGATAGTATATGGTGAAAAAAAGCGTTGTGACGGCAAAGGTCAGGCGTCCTAAGTACTAAAAAATGGGTGTTTAGCAGGGAAATCCCTAATCTTTGTAAAGAGAATGGGAAACCTTCAACGACTATCTCCTCGAGGGAGAGTAAAACCGCAAGCGAAGGGCGGAAGAAAAATACTGCCCCTGCCACATAAGGTAGGGTGAAGATATAGTCTGCACTCATGTGAAAGCATGAGAGGTCTACTGAAAGGTAAGACTGTGTTGGCATTGGCGAGCTAGCATGAACGTGATATTGGGGAGATAAAATTAAGTATCATTTATTTTATCAAGCCAAATATTATTGGATAGATTGTTTACACGCGGTAAAATGGTATGGCCAGACCTAGCACGAGAAGGGCGCTGGGGGGTTACTATATTAGAAAAAGCAAAGCAGCGTAAAGAGGAATTATTGCAAAAAGAAGAGGAGTTGCAACTCGCTATTTCTAAAGCAGAAAAAACTAAGAAGGAAGCTCAGCAGCGTTTGCAGATGGGGGAAGCCTTAAAAAAAGATATAACTGCGAAACAAGAACAATTACAAGATTGTCAGAGGGAATATTTGACTAAAAAGGTAGAATGGGAAAGTAGGCAAGAGGCAGAACGAGAATTAATGGCACAGATTCACTATAGAGAACCGCAAAAATTGCAAGAACGGATTGCAGAATTGCAACAGCGCAAGGAAAAGCTAACGCAAGATTATCAGCTTACTAAGGAAGCTTGGGAAGAAAATGAGCGACAGATAGCACAACAAAGTTTGCTGTTGGAAAAATTAAAGAAACAATTAAATACAGAAGTTGTTTTAGATTTTGCTGTTTTACAGGCCGAAAAAAGCAAGTTAATAGCTGATTTACAAGCGATGCGTGAGCGAGAAATAAACTTAAGACAGAATTGGCAATACAACACAGAATTATACCGAGCCCTGCAAAAAGCTACGGAAGAAGAAACTAGGTTAGAAAAACAATATCAATGGCAAAGCCAGTTGGCCAAGACTTTAAATGGTACACAAGCGGGAAAGAGCAAAATAACATTGGAAACTTATATGCAGATGTTTTATTTTGAGCGGGTTTTACAGCGGGCCAATGTGCGTTTTTTAAAGATGAGCAATAACCAGTATGAATTAAAGCGTTCCACCTCCGAAAATATGCGCAGTCAAAGTGGATTGGATTTGCTTGTGTTAGACCACTACAATAATACAGAAAGACCGGTTAGTACTTTGTCGGGAGGAGAATCTTTTAAAGCTTCCTTAGCCTTGGCTTTAGGGTTGGCAGATGAAATTCAAGAGGCTGCTGGAGGAGTAAGTTTAGATACTATGTTTATTGATGAAGGCTTTGGTTCTTTAGATGCGGAATCGTTAAACCAAGCCATTAATGTGCTGTATTCATTGGTAGAGGGTAACAAACTTATCGGTATTATTTCGCATGTGGATAGTTTAAGGCAACGCATTGATAGACAAATTAAAGTGACCAAAAAAGCGGAACATGGTAGTGAAATAGAATTTGTAGGTTGTTAATAAAGAATCTTGAATTTAAAATATATTTTGTGTTATAATCTCATCAAAATAAGATATTGATAAATGATATTAGATAGACAATATAGAAAAGAAATGGTGAAATATGAAGAAAAAAATGGCAGTAATCGGCAGTTGTTCTATGGACATAACTCTGATTACTCCGCACCGCCCCGCTCAGGGAGAAACAGTTATTGGCACTGATATTCACATTTCTCCTGGTGGTAAGGGAGCTAATCAGGCGGTAGCTGCAGCCAGATTAGGAGCTACTGTATACATGGTTGGTTGTATCGGTTCGGATATGTATGGTGAAATGATACGAGAGAATTTGTCGCGAGAAGGAATTAACGTGGCTTATTTGGCAGAGTTGCCAGATGAGCATACGGGAACTGCATACATTACTTTAGCAGATGGCGATAATAGCATTATCGTGATGCGAGGAGCAAACAATGCAGTTACTGTATCTTATATAGAATCTATTTGGCATGGCATAGCAGATGCCGATTTAGTACTTTTGCAAAATGAAATTCCGTTGCCGACGATACAGTACATCATTGATAGATGTGACAAAGAGCATATTGATGTCTTGCTTAATCCAGCACCGATGCTCAGTTTGGCGGAAGTTTATCTCGATAAAGTTCGTTACATTACGCCCAATGAGCATGAATTGGAGTTGCTTTATCCAGGATTGAATTTAGAAGCGGCCTTACAACGAGGGAAAGGCCGTTTATTAGTCACGCAAGGAGCACAAGGCGTCGCCTATTGGCAAGATGGCATTAAAACAGCACCAGCTTATCGTGTAGAAGCAGTAGATACTACTGGTGCTGGTGATACTTTTAACGGCGCTTTTGCAGCAGCTATATTACAAGGACAAGATTTAGAAAGTAGTATTCGCTTTGGCAATGCAGCCGCTTCCCTTTCGGTACAAAAATTGGGGGCACAAGGTGGTATGCCTCATTTAGAAGCAGTTAGGGAGGTGCTCAAATAGTGCAAAGAGGTGGAATTTTAAATAGCCATATTGCTAAAGTAGTAGCTGATATGGGTCACACCGATACTATCATGATTGCCGATTGTGGATTGCCTATTCCAAGCGGTGTGGAAAAGATAGATTTGGCGATAGAATTTGGCGTACCTAGTTTTGTAGAGGTAGTGCGCGCTTTAGCGCCTCATTTTAAGGCAGAAAAATTGTTTGTGGCCACGGAAATGGCGCAGGAAAATACAGCTTTACGTACTGCTTTGGCGGATATTTATGACCCCAAAGACATTACCTGGCAAGAGGTATCGCACGCAGAATTGAAAAAAGCGAGCGAACATGTGAAGGCGATTATTCGCACAGGTGAGGCAACACCATATGCCAATGTCATTTTGCAGTCTGGCTGTGTTTTTGCAAAATAAATAGAAGAGGCAGAGTTAATGAAAATTGAGATGTCCCAAATTTCCAAGTCTTTTGGTGAAAATCAGGTTCTGTCGGGGGTAAATTTTACGGTAGAATCTGGGCAAGTACATGCCTTAATGGGAGAAAATGGTGCTGGTAAATCTACATTGATGAATATTTTAACTGGCATTCACAAGGCTAATGGCGGTAAAATTTTGATTGACGGAGAAGAGATTAATTTTAAAAACGCCCGTCAGGCTGAAGATAATGGCATCGCCTTTATTCACCAAGAATTGAATATTTGGCCGAATTTGACTATTTTAGAGAATTTATTTCTGACACGCCCCATTAAAAATAGCTTTGGCTGTTTGAATAAGAAGGCGATGCGAGAAAAAGCAGAAAAGTTGTGTGCTGATTTACATATTACGTTGCCTTTGGATAAATTGGCGAGTGAATGTTCCATTGGTCAGCAACAGCTGACAGAGATTGTGCGCGTAGTCATGTTGCATGCCAAAGTCGTCATTATGGATGAACCGACGGCTGCTCTGACAGAGAGAGAAACAAAAACACTCTTTAAGGTGATGAAAAGTATGCAGGCACGTGGCGTGGCTATTATCTACATTTCACACCGCATGGAAGAGGTATTCAGTGAATGTAATGTCGTCAGTGTCATGCGCGATGGCAAGTTGGTTAGTACGAAAAAAATAGCTGAGGCCACGATAGAGGGCATTGTTAAAGATATGGTTGGTCGCTCTATTACGGAATATTATCCGCAACGTTCTAATAAGCCAGGTAAAGTGCTATTAGAAGTGAAGGAATTGCAACCGAAAACCCTGCACACGACGGTATCTTTTGATTTGCGCAAGGGAGAAATTTTGGGTGTTTCTGGTCTGATGGGAGCAGGACGAACAGAAATTATGCGCACTGTATTTGGTTTGGATAAGAAAGATGGCGGTAAGATTTATCTGGATGGTCAAGAAATATGTATTAAGAAACCATCTGATGCCATCGCTGCCGGAATTGGTTTTGTCACAGAAGATAGAAAGTCGGAAGGTCTTATTTTAGATTTTTCTATCAATGACAATATCGCTTTGCCTAATGTAGAATCGTTTTGCCCTGGCGTGGTCATTCGCGATAAGAAGGAACACGAATTTACGCGCCATCTTTTTGGTAAGTTGGGAATAAAAGCGCATTCTCTCTTTTTACCAGTCAAGGCGCTGTCTGGCGGAAATCAACAGAAAGTTGTTTTGGCTAAGTGGATTGGTCTTAATCCGCGCATTCTTATCATGGACGAACCGACTCGCGGTATCGATGTGGGAGCTAAACGCGATATTTACGATTTGATGAATGAACTGACAGCACAGGGAGTTTCCATTATCATGGTTTCCTCAGAACTGCCAGAAATCATTGGCATGAGTGACCGTGTCATGGTTGTGCATGAGGGAAAATTGGCTGGAATTCTTACCAAGGAAGAGGCTACACAGGAACGCATCATTACCTTGGCAACTGGTGGTATTTAAGTAAGATAATATTTTATACAGAAAAGGAGTAACTACACTGTACAGACGGCACTTTAGTGCCAAGTCGCCTTGTAGCAAAAATAAATTCATGAAAATAAAAGAAATATTAGTCAAGATGGGACCTTTAATTGGACTAATAGCTTTGTTCATTTTAATTTCTATCCTCAATATAGATTTTTTGGAACCATCCAATTTGATGAACTTGTTGCGACAAGTTTCTATTAACGCGATTATCGCTTTTGGCATGACCTTTGTCATCATTACTGGTGGGATAGATTTGTCAGTTGGCTCTATTTTAGCTTTATGCGGCGTTTTTTTAGCGGCCATGATTAAGGGCGGGATGAATCCAGCGGTGGCCTTGTTGGTAGCCGGTATTATTGGCATTGTTTTGGGAGCTATCAATGGACTTATTATCACCTATGGCAAGGTAGCGCCTTTTATCGCCACTTTGGCGACGATGACTATTTACAGAGGGGCCACGTTGATATTTACTGGTGGTAATCCAATCAGCAATTTGACTAATAGTGAGATTTTCCATGGCTTTGGTGCTGGCAGTGTGATGGGAGTTCCTGTGCCAGCTATCACCATGTTTGTTGCTTTTGGTATTCTCTGTTTTGTCCTGCAAAAAACTCCCTTGGGGCGTTATACTTATGCTGTTGGTGGCAGTGAGAAGGTCAGCTTTATTGCTGGGATAAAGATAAATCGCGTCAAGATATTTGCCTATGCTATTACTGGTTTCCTCTGTGCTATTGCAGCTGCTATCATTACCTCACGTTTGAATTCTGCCCAACCGACAGCTGGTACTGGATATGAATTGGATGCTATCGCTGCTGTCGTTTTAGGTGGCACAAGCTTGTCTGGTGGGCGTGGTAAGATTGTCGGCACTATCATAGGTGCTTTGATTATTGGTACACTCACTAATGGTCTTAACATATTGAATGTTTCTAGTTTTTATCAGCAAGTAGTAAAAGGTATTGTCATATTGCTCGCGGTATTGGTAGACCGCAAAAATCATTAAAGGAGTTTCTCATGAAAAAACTGTTTCTGCTCTTATCTTTAGTTGCAATGATGGCTTTTATCGGCGGTTGTGGCTCAAATAAAACCGAAGAAGCTAAAAATGAACCAACGATTGGTTTTTCTATTTCTACATTGAACAATCCATTCTTCGTTTCTGTTAAGGAAGGCGTAGAAAAAGAAGCTAAAAAATTAGGTGTAAAAGTAAAAATTGTCGATGCTCAAAATGACCCTGCTAAACAAGCAAACGACATTTCTGATTTGATTCAGAGCAAAGTTTCTGTTTTAATCATTAATCCAGTGGATTCTTCCGCAATATCTGCTTCTGTAAAGGCTGCAAATAAGGCAAAGATTCCAGTTATCACCATTGACCGTATGGCTCAAGAAGGTCAAGTCGCTTGTGCTATTGCTTCCGATAATGTCAAAGGTGGAGAAATGGCTGCAGATTACATCATTAAACGCTTAGGAAAAAATGCTAAAGTTGCTGAATTAGAAGGTATTCCTGGTTCTTCCGCTGCTCGTGAACGTGGAGAAGGATTTGATAAAATTGCCAAGAAAGAACTTGATTTGGTGGCAAAACAATCTGCTGATTTTGACCGTACCAAAGGCATGAATGTTGCTCAGAATATTTTACAGGCTCATCCTGGCATTAAAGCTATCTTCGCTCAGAATGATGAAATGGCTTTAGGCGCTATTCAGGCTGTTAAGAGTGCTGGAAAACATATCTTGATAGTTGGTTTTGATGGCACCGATGAAGGCAAAAAAGCCGTTGAAAACGGCAGTTTAGCTGCTACAATTGCTCAGCGCCCAGAATTGATGGGACAACTCGGTATCGAAACCGCTATGAAGATTATTAAAGGCGAAAAAGTAGAACCTAAAATCGCTGTTGGTCTGAAATTAATTACCAAAGAAGCAAAATAAATTTTACTGCTGATAAGGCATATTCACCGAATTTGCGTAAGTAATTGAAGGTTAATTATAGTATATAGTTGCTTATATATCTGTATGTTGTCATATAGACATGAGCAAGATAATATACAAATCTAATCATAAAAATGGGCAGGGCATTGTCCATTGTGGAGAGAACTCGTAAGACCTGCTATTTCAGTAGGCAAGGTTCGCTAATATCCCAGAATCCCTCGGCTTTAGCCGTGGGGAGTATGTCAATGCTGATAAAATATAATCGATAAATTGGCTGTATAAAATGAATTTCATTTTATACAGCCTTTTTTAGGCATAAAAATAAGAGAACACTATAAAAGTGTTCTCTTATTTTATACATTGTTCCTTCTCGACCGTAAACGGTCCTTCCAAGAGAAGAAATTATTTTGTATTTAGGATACCTTCATAAACTCTTAAAATATTTTGACCGTAGGTTCTACCTGGTACAGCCCACTTGCCGTTTAAATCTTGCCATGTGCGCAGATAACGAGTGCCGTAAGCATTGCGAACCAAATGATAGCGCGGGTCGACAATGGCTTCACGGGGAGAGCGGGTAGAAGCATAGGCTAAGAGGTGTTGAATATGTGCACGTACCCCCAAAAGGGAAGAAGAAAAATGAGCACCTTTTACTACGGCGCTAGTTGTTCCCAGACCACAATAATTGTTTTGGGCTGGAGAAACTGTTCCGCCGTAGCGGAAAAAGCCTGTTTCGACAATGGCTTGAGCAAATGCTACGTCAGGCCGAACGCCCTCTCTATTGCCCTCCTCATAATAATAATCAACCAATTGGGAGGGAGAAACAGAAATGTCAGGGCGTGGATTATTTTCTAAAAGATAGCGGACACATTGCTCAGGAGTAGCAACCGCATGGCCTAAAATAGAATCGCTGTCAATGATATAGGATTCGTTGTCCTTGGCATTATATTCCGCGATGAGAGCCTTAATTTTAGATGAGAATGAAGATGTTACTTCTTCGCTTTCCGTAGGGATATGTCTAGTTATTTTCTGGGGGGGCATATTACCAGCTTGATGTCGATTAGCATATGGTGTTGCTCCTGCCGTATGCGGTGACAAAAGTAGTAATGCCAGACAAAGTGAAGAAAGATAAAAACGTGTCAATATGATATTCGCTACTGGGTATAAGTAGTTATGTAGAAGATTAATATCTTGTTTGTTAACGCTCTATACCTTGCAGAGGTTGTAGCTTTCTCCTCTTTTCTCTATTATTGAACAGTTTAAGCCCTCTGCTTCTTAAGCCGTCCTTGCACCGATTTCCACGAGAAGTTTGACTTTATGAGAAATGATTCTTGCCAGAAAGATAGCTAGATACTATCCGAGCTGCGAAAAGCAGAATAACAACTTCGTAAAACTTCTAGTAGTTAGCGATATTTTATATTATATCATTATTTTGGAGATTAAAAATAATAATAATAAGAGAAATAGCCATTCCTAATGATAAAGAATGGCTATTTAATTTACTTTTTACTCATTACTCAATGATTGGTCATAACAAACTGAATGATGAATAGGACCATAAATACATATAAAAGTGGATGTACTGAGCGGTATTTGCCACGGAATATTTTTATTAAAGGATAAATTATTAAACCAGCGCCAACACCGTTAGTAATGCTGTAGGAAAGGGGCATCCAAAACAAGACGAAGAAAGCAGGAATGGATTCTTCAGCATCGCGCCAATTAATTTTGTTTAAATTACTCATCATTAAGAAACCAACTATGATGAGCGCAGGAGAAGTAATCGCTGGCACATCAGCTAATACTTTGGCTAAAGGTGCTAAAAAGAGCATGATGAGGAAGAGGATGGCAACGACAACAGCAGTAAAACCAGTTCTGCCACCAACGGCAACACCTGTTCCGGATTCTATGTAAGAAGATGTTGGTGAAGTTCCCAATAAAGCACCGATGGTACTAGCAATAGCGTCTGCTAGCAATGCACCATTGACATTGGGAAATTCGTTGTTTTTCATCAAGCCGGCCTGTTCGGCAATGCCAATCATTGTTCCAGTGGTATCAAAAAGTGTTACCAAAAAGAAGGTGAAGACAATTGCGTACAAGTTTGGAGAAAAGAGGGCGGCATGAATGTTAAGATGCATAAAGGTAGTATCAAAATGACTAGGTAAACTGAAGATTGTATCAGGAAACGGAATATATCCCAAACAAAAAGAGATAATTGCAGTGATAGCCATGCCTAAGAAAATAGCTGCTGGCACTTCATTAACTAGGAGAATAATTGTAATAAATAACCCGAGAAGGGACATGTAAGCTATCGGATCAGAGAAATTACCCATAGTAATGATAGTGGCAGGAGAGGGAGCAACTAGATGAGCATTCTGCATACCGATAAAGGAAATAAAAAGACCGATCCCGCTACTAATTCCAGCCTTTAAGGACACAGGAATGGCTTTGATTAGTGCTTCGCGGAAACCGGTTAATGAAAGTAAAAGGAATATGACTGAGGCAATAAAGACACTACCCAAGGCGGATTGCCAAGGAATTCCAGCACCCAGAACAATGACGAAGGCGAAGTACGCATTCATACCTAGCCCAGGTGCGATTGCAATGGGATAATTCGCAGCTAGCCCCATAATCAACGTACCGATGACAGAAGCTAAGATGGTCGCAATGAAAACTCCGTCGAAATTCATGCCAGCCTTTTGCAAGACAGCAGGATTGACGATGATGATGTAGGACATGGTGATAAACGTAGTTACACCTGCTAAAATCTCCGTACGTAGATTTGTGTTACGCTCCTTGAACTTAAATTTTTCCTCCAAAAACATAATTATCCTCCTTAAATTAGTTAAGGTTGCTTGGAAGTTACAACCTTATGCCCGTATTATACTAAAAAAAAAATTGCCATGCAAATTAAAAAATTAAAAAATTGAAGAAAATTATCTTTTTTCCTTGCAAATGATGCAAAAAATTTTTGTTGATAATATTGATTGTGTTATAATTAAAATTAATTTTATTTTTTTAGCTATATTTGGGAAAAAGAATAAATTACATAAGATAAAAAAATAATATTTTTTTATTGGCTAAATTTGTTATAGTAGAATTGAGTTACATAGTTTTGACAAGTAGGAAAAAATTTATTTTACGAAAGAGATGCTAAGAATTAGCTCTAAGTAGGACGCTGAGAGAAAGGTGGGAAACTGCACTTTTCGTTAACCTATGGTAAGTCGACTGTTAATTTAAAGCTAATTTTTATTTCCATTAGTCGAAAAAATGAAAAATAAAAATTTTGTATGGACATGGTAGGAAAAGTTTTTGTTCCATATTGGGAGATTTTTGAGGAATTATTTTATCGCTAAAGACTATCAAATGATAGTACATTGGGACAGGATTTTCTCTTTAAAATACTAAAAAAAAGAAAAAATGTTTTTGACTGATGGAAAAAACAAAGGCTAAGTCGCTTTTATCGAAGTTAATGAAGGCAGGAAAGTATGCGAAAAAAAATAGCATTGGTGATTATGCTTAACATTGTAATGATGTTTATGGCGATGTCACAATCGTTTGCGCAAGATATACCAGATAGTATTTATCAGTGGGTCTTAGCTACGCCACGCGTCAGCTATTATTTTAACAAACAGCAGATGAAATACGAGGTACAGCCAGATGGAATGGCCGATACGAATGTATTAATTGTACCGATATTAGAGCAGTATGATTGGTTAGAGAAAGAAGATATCATTGATAAACGCCGTTGGAATAATCAGAGCGTCGAACAGTTTGGCGATTTGTGGGGATTTTGTGGTACAGTGCGCATTGATATGCGAAATAAAACAGTTACTTATTTAGACGAAGCTTATCTGAATAGTTGGTGGACACCAATTTTGACCTTTGAGGCGCACGCACCGCTTAATTTAGAGAAAATGTCCCAAAAGAATATTGAAAGAATATTTTTCTCTACTATTGTAGATTATGCTCAGGCTAATAGGATGGATTTGTTAGAAAGACAAAAAGATGTTATAAATCCACAAGAGTTAGCAGCAGCGGGAATTAAAGTAAAGCCAATAGTTAAACATCCCATGACAGAAAGAGAAAAAGTGGAAGCTTTGATTAAGGCCTATAATAAAAAGGATGCGGGGAAATAACAAATGGCGAAAGTGAAGGAATATTTGCTAAAGCAATGGTCGATGAATGTGACCCGTTTGTTGATATTGTGTTTGGTTAGCTTTTTCTGTGCTGGATGTGGTTCTTGGCAAACGCCATTAGAAACTTCTAAAACGGATAAAGATGTCATTAATGTCGGCATTGATAATAGCTATCCACCGATGGGATTTCGCGATAATAATAATCAGCTCATTGGTTTTGATGTAGATTTGGCGAAGTGCATTGCCGAGAAATTACATCGCGAAGTAGTTTTTCATCCTATGGATGTGCAGACTGGTTTAAAGAGTTTGCAGTCTGGGAAAATAGATTTGTTTTGTGGCAATTTGTCCGTAGATGCGGCGAAGAAAGCAGGTGTGATGGCAAGTAAACCGTATCTAAAAAATAGTCCAGTTGTTTTGGTATTAAAGGATAGAAATTGGCATGATATCATTGCTTTGCGAGGGAAAAAGGTAGCTTTGGTTGCATCGGCAGTGTCATCAGAATTGGAGAAAGAGCTTCAGAATGATGAGCAGTTAAAGGGTGTGCAATTTAAGATTTATCCAAGTATGAAAGAAGCGATGGAGTCACTGCAGAAAAAGCAGATATCAGGCATAATCTGTTCAGCTACTATGGGTGGATATTACTTCCACCAAGATGAAAAGCAGTTGTCACTTTTAGCTATAGCGGCGGGAAAACCAGCTTATTTAGGAGTTGGCATTTCAGCTAAAGATAGTGCGTTATCTGGGCAAGTAGAGAAAGTTTTAAGTGATTTGCGCACTGATGGCACTATCAGCAATCTTTCTCGAAAATATTTCGCCAAAGATATCAGCATATAGAAAAAAGCTGCCAGTAATATGGCAGCTTTTATTGACTAAAGTTATTTCTTTTGTTTACTCTTGGCATAAGCGAAATTGTATTCTTTCAATTTCTGTTTCAAAAACAACATCGGGTGATAAATAAACATTCTCTTTTGGGAATGTTTCATGATTTCCCGAAATTTTATGTTAGCTTTTGTGCCGAAGCAAGGGCGGTCACAGACCTGACAAACCGGTTTAGTAATTCCATAAGGACATTTTTGAATTTTGGTCATCACTGTTGCTAGTAAGGCGTTACAACTTGGACAAAGATTGTTACCACTGGTGTGGTGATGACTGTGGCAATATAAGCCGAATGTTTTACGGATTGTTTTTTTTTCTTCTGGTACCATATTTTTAAGAGGTACCTTTGCTTTGCGCCTATTTAAAAAATTAGATAAAATTCCCATGATAATTCCATCCTTAATGATATAAAATAAAGAGAATGATTGCAGTAACTTTAATTTTAACGGCTATATTAATTAAAGTCAATTAGCCGATATTAAAATTAATAAAAAAGTGAATTTACAGAAAGGACGAAGCCGATTGGTTTCGCTAGATAAAATGCGTGGAAAATTAATAGTTATAGAAGCTGGAGACGGTTGTGGCAAAGAAACACAGACAGAACTCCTTTGGCAAGCTTTAAAAAAGCATTATCCCCTCGTCTATAAGGTGGAATATCCCGATTATAAAAGCCCTTCTTCTACTTTGGTACAGATGTATTTGCGGGGAGATTTTGGACAAGAAGTGGATTCTGTTAATGCTTATGCAGCCTCCACTTTTTTTGCGGTAGACCGCTATGCCTCTTACCGCATGAAATGGGAAAAATTGTATCAGAAGGGAGCTATTATTTTAGCCGATAGGTATACAACTTCTAATCTCATCTATCAGGGGGTGAAATTATCTACGGCAGCAGAAAGAAATAGTTATTGGCGGTGGCTTGAAGAATTAGAATATGATAAAATGCAGTTGCCACGTCCTGATAAAGTATTTTTTTTAGATGTCCCACCACAGATAAGCAAGAAATTGTTGCAAATGAGGGGACAGAAACAGGATATTCATGAGGTCGATACGGACTATTTGGAGCATTGCTATCGAGTTTACCAAGATATTAGTGATAGTCGTGGTTGGCAGAAAATTGCCTGTACGCAAGATGGTAATTTGTTGAGCAAAGAAAAAATTCATACCAAACTATTTTCTGTGGTGCAAGATTTTTTGGCAGAATGATATTGAGATAACAATAAGAGTAGGTGAAGAGATGAAGATAGACCCGTTGCGTCCGAAGGGACAATTATTTCAACAGCGTTCAGAACAGACTAAAGGTGGACGAGCGAGAGTAGAGCAAAATGAATTCTCCGCAGAGTTAGCTCAAAATAAAGAAGAACTTTCTCTACAAGAGTTGAAGCGTTTATTTAATAAAGTGACAGAGCAAGGTAATCGTTTGACACAGACCCCCACTTTTGAAGAATTAAAATCGTATCGAGATTTGGTACAACGTTTTATTAAGGAGGCAGTTGGCAAGATGTATGACCGAAAAAGCCAATCTGGCTGGGATAGAATGGGGAGACGAAAAGTGTATACCATTGTCACCAAAGTAAATAGCACTTTAGAAGATATGGCAGAAGAAATACGAACTGGACAGGCGACAGCGCTGTCTATTGCGGCTAAACATGATGCAGTGAGGGGAATGTTGGTTGACTTGTATATGTAAGGCAGAGGAAGTTTGGCAAGGAATGTTAGGGCAAGAAACTGCCATCAATATTTTGACGAAAATGTGTTCCGAAAATCGCTTGCCGCATGCACTGCTTTTTAAGGGACGCGTTGGCGTGGGAAAAGGTAGGGCGGCAGTTTGCTTAGCACGTTGGCTCTTACAAATAGATGAACCAGTTGCTAAATTTCTCTTGCGTTGGCAGGCTGAAGAAGAATTACATCCCGATTTACATATTCTTCGTGCTGGGGGTGCTCAGGGTAAAATCAAAGTAGGAGAAATAAAAAATTTACAGGACCAACTCAGTTTGACGCCAGTTAGGGCCAATTGTAAAGTAGTTATTTTGGAAGCGGCAGAGCGACTAGGACCAGAGGCGGCCAATGCGTTGTTAAAAATTTTGGAAGAACCACAAATGCCAGTCTATTTTATTTTGCTTTCCGCCCATCCAGAAATGGTACTGAGTACGATTCGCTCGCGCTGTATAGAAATCCGTTTTATTCCTTTGGCAGAAAATGCTGTAGAATATATTTTAGAAAAGCATGCTGTTCCGCCTAAAGATATTGCTGTAAGCCGGATTTTGGCTGCGGGTAGTGCGGGAGAAGCACTCTATTTGGCCACACATAATATAAATGACATTTGGCGGGAAGTAGAAGATGTTTTTGTTCGAGCTTTTTCCATATCAGACCAAGAAATCATGTCTTTAGCAACACTTTGTCAGGAAAGAAAACAAGAAGAGCGTTATTTATTAAAAATCTGGCTGGAATGTTACCAGTATTTGCTGTATGCTGCTTTTAAATATCAGGCGCAGGGCATCGTTTTACCGATGATAGATGAAAAACTTTTAGCTTCGTGGTCACTGTCAAGGGTAGAGCTTACTAGTGATATTTTAAATGTTTTAGAAAAGAGACTTCAGAGTAATGCCAGTGTGAAGTTATTATTTGAACAGGCATTACTAAAGATTAGACAATTAAGTTTATAAATATAATAAAGTGAGGTGAAAAACTATTGCGGTAGAAGGGCCAAGGGGCTTTTTAGCAGTAGTATGATTTGCAAACAATTGTAGGAGTACGCTTTAAAAAAGCGGGTAAAATATATTATTTTGACCCAGAAGAAAAGGAATTGTCAGTGGGGGACGGTGTCATTGTTGAAACCGTGCGTGGTATGGAGTATGGAGAAGTGGTGATAGCCAATCGCTCTGTATTGCCAGAGAGTTTAGTGCAACCGCTGAAACCAATTTTGCGTAAGGCAACGGCTGAAGATTTGTTACAAGTAGAAGAAAATCATGAGGAAGAAAAAAAGGCTTTTGACATTTGTTTAGAAAAAATTGCCGTACATGAATTGCCTATGAAGTTAATAGGGGTTGAATATACTTTTGATGTTAATAAGATTATTTTTTATTTTACGGCAGACGGACGAGTTGATTTTCGCGATTTAGTTAAGGATTTAGCGGCTATTTTTCATACCCGCATTGAACTCAGACAGATTGGAGTGCGTGATGAAGCTAAAATCATGGGCGGGATAGGTTATTGTGGTCGCCCTCTCTGTTGTGCTACTTTTTTAGGGGATTTTGAACCAGTTTCCATTAGAATGGCTAAGGAACAAGATTTATCCCTCAATCCGACCAAAATATCTGGTATTTGTGGACGCCTGATGTGTTGTCTTAAGTATGAAAATGATATGTATTGTCAGAAAAAATGTTGTAAAAATTGTCTGACAAGGGCTCCTAAAAAAAGTTCTCGCGTGGTAACTATCGAAGGAGATGGCGTGGTATTATTCGTTAATGAGAAAAAGCGAACTGCCAAAATTTTATTGGATAATAAAAGTACAATAGTGGCGTCTTGGGATGATATAATTGAAAAGGACGAAGATGACATATAAACTAAATAAATATGAGAGATTAGATGATTTATTGACCCACGATTTAAAAATTATTCAAGATGAGCGAGAATTTTGTTTTTCCCTCGATGCCGTGCTCTTGGCGCATTTTGTTTCTGCAAAAAAAACAGCACAGGGTTTGGATTTGGGAACTGGTACGGGAGTTATCCCCCTTTTACTTTCCTTGCGAGTTAAGAAGATTTATGGCATAGAATTAAATCCAGTGACAGCTAATTTAGCAAAGCGTAATGTCGTTTTAAATCAGTTGGAAGACAAAATTGTCATATTAGAAGGGGATTATCGACAAATTGCGAATTTACCATTACCAGAGCAATTTGATTTTGTCGTTGCCAATCCCCCCTATCGCCCATCAAAACATGGAGATGTCAATATTAAACCAGGAGTAGCCACTGCTAGGCACGAAATTACGACTGATTTAGATACAGTGGTGGCGGTAGCTGCTCGCAAACTAAAATACCATGGTCGTTTTGCCATGGTGCATTTGCCAGAGCGCTTAGGAGAGATTATCGTTTCCATGCACCGCCATAATATCGCTCCCAAACGCCTGCGCTTTGTGCAACCAAAGCGCAATAAAAAACCCAATATCGTTCTTATTGAAGGCGTATTTGGCGGTAATATTGGTGGCTTACAGGTAGATGTACCAATGATTGTCCATAACGATGACGGGAGTTATACTGAAGAACTTCTCAGCTATTACTATCCGGCTAATTAGGGGGAAGGTAGGATGCAGAGAAAAGTTTTAAAAATAATAGCAAAAATTATTGATGGTTTCCAATATCATGATGATAGTTATGTAAAAACATTATTACATCCTAGAGGATTTATTATCACTACTGGATACTCTCTCCTGCCTTTGACGAGATGGGAAGATGTGCATAAGATTAATCAAAAATTTTTTCTCAATCATCCCCATCTCTATCCTCTAGAGCGAGAGATTAAAATTGTCTATCAAGATGAGCGCACAGTTTTGGCAACAGCATTCGTCGCTTTTCGCGATAATTTAAATGTTATGCAAAAGGAAGAATTATTCCTTTCCTATGTGTTTATTTTGGAAGATGGGGAATGGAAATTGATTAGTAATCACATCAACAACAAGGTTTACAATCTTGATGCTAAGATATTGGAAGAACATTTTTGTGAGAGCAATACTATCAATATCTTTCAAAAAATACGTTATATGGAAAGAGCCATCAACAATGCTAATTCAGAAAAGGATTATAGTCGTGAATTATTCTTTTTATCAGATGAGTTGATATTTTTTTATAATGTAGATAATGATGTAGTGACGATTTGGGATAAAGGGCATGAAAAGGTTATTGTCTATGATATCATCCTTTCTGACGAGTACCTTGGAAATTTGTCGTTGACTAAAGAAAGTATAGAGCGATTGAAGCGCTATCAAAAACGTGTTCTAGACGGCACAATGCAACGCGGTGATACGATTGATTTTACCATCCATCAAAGAAATGCTAATAAGGAAAAATTCTGGCATGTACATGGAGTTTATTTGATAAATGCGGTGAGTGGTATCAAACAGTTTATCGGCAAGTTAAAAGATATAACTGTTATGACTTATTTGGAAGATAGTAGTATACACGATTCACTCACGCATTTATTCAATCGCAAATATATTCAAGAGCATGCCGAGCGCTATATAAAACGGCACGGGAAAAATACGCGGTATGCGTTAATTATTTTTGATATAGATAATTTTAAGAATATCAACGATACTTATGGGCACCCCGTTGGTGATATTGCTTTGTTTTCCGTTTCAGAGGCCATGCGCGATATTTGTACGGCCGACATGATACCGGCACGCTTGGGCGGAGATGAATTTACTATTTTCGTGATGAATGTGGTAAACTATAATGAAATCGAAATTTTTGTCCAGCGTCTAGGCGAGTTAATCACATCTTACACGCAAGCCAGTTACAAAGACCTCAATGTTTCTATTAGTACAGGTATATCGCGAATATACAGTAAGACACAAGTTAAATTTAGTGAGCTATATAAAGAAGCAGATAAAGCTCTGTACATTGTCAAAAAGACGAGTAAAAATAATTATAATTTTTATAGCAATTTAAAGGGGGAAAAGCTAGAATGTTAGAAAAAACAGGAACGTTGTATCTAGTTGGCACCCCTATCGGGAATTTGGAGGATATGACATATCGGGCAGTGCGAATTTTAGAAGAAGTAGATATTATCGCTGCTGAGGATACGCGTAATACGCGCAAATTGTTGAGCCATTTTTCCATCCATACACCTTTGACCAGCTATCATGAGCATAATAAAGATGAAAAGGGCATTTACCTTCTGGAGCAGTTGCGCTTAGGAAAGGATATCGCTGTCGTCAGTGATGCGGGATTGCCTGGCATTGCCGACCCCGGAAGTAAATTGGCAGCAGATGCCATTGCGGAAAATTTATCAGTTGTGCCAATTCCAGGGGCAAATGCCGCTTTGACGGCACTGATTGCCTCTGGACTGGATACTAGAACTTTTGTCTTTTGTGGTTTTTTACCCAAAACTAGTAAAAAAAGACAAGAAAGATTGCTGGACTTACAAAATTACCAAGAAACATTGCTATTTTATGAGGCTCCACACCGTTTGCTCAAGGTTTTAACCGAGATGCGGGAGATTTTAGGTGGAGACCGACGAGTGGTGCTGGCGCGCGAGTTGACTAAAAAATTTGAAGAATATCAACGTGGTTCACTATTAGAAATTACCAATCAGTTAGAAGAGAGTCATTTGCGCGGTGAATATGTAATTGTATTGGAGGGAAGAAGGGAAAAAGTAAGTGACCAAATACCGGAATTGTCTCCGCTGGAATACTATCAGAAATTACTGGTGCAGGGAAAACAGAAAAAAGAAGCAATGCGAGATACCGCAAAGCAATACCATATAAGTCGGCGCGAAGTTTATCAACTTTGCTTGCAGCAAAAAGAAGAGAATTAAAAACTGCTATTACGATGGAGGGAATATTTTGAAGAGAAACGCGTATTACATTACAACACCTATTTATTATCCGAGTGCTAAATTACATATTGGTCACGCCTACTGCACCACCATTGCTGATGCTATGGCGCGTTATAAGAGATTGGCCGGTTACGATGTTTTCTTCTTAACTGGGGCAGATGAACACGGTCAAAAGATTCAACAAAAGGCAGAAGAAGCAGGGGTTACGCCGCAAGAATATGTCGATAAAATAGTGGCTGGTTTTCAGGATTTGTGGCATAAATTGGACATTTCTCACGATGATTTTTTGCGTACCACTCAGGCGAGACATCATCAGGTGGTGCAAGAGGTATTTCGGCGTATTTACGAAAAAGGTGACATTTATAAAGGCGCCTACAAAGGATTGTACTGTACACCTTGTGAATCATTTTGGTTAGAAAGACAGTTGGTCGATGGCAAATGCCCAGATTGTGGCCGAGAAGTAAAAGAAGTGAGCGAAGAAGCGTATTTCTTTAAAATGTCCAAATACGCAGACAGACTTTTACAATATATCGAAGACAATCCAGAGTTTATTCAGCCCGTTTCCCGTCGCAATGAAATGATTAATTTCATTAAACAAGGGCTAGAAGACCTGTGCATTTCCCGTACGTCTTTCGATTGGGGGATTCCTGTACCTATTGATGATAAACACGTTATTTATGTTTGGTTTGATGCTCTCTCTAACTATTTGACGCCAATCGGTTTTTTGGATGATGCTGAAAAATTTAAGAAATTTTGGCCAGCAGATTTGCATTTGGTTGGTAAGGAGATTGTCCGCTTTCATGCCATCATTTGGCCGATTATCTTGATGGCTCTGGATTTACCATTACCTAAGATGGTGTATGGCCATGGTTGGTTGATAGTGGATGGAGATAAGATGAGTAAATCTAAGGGAAATGTCATTGACCCCTTGGGATTGATTGAAGAGTTTGGTTCAGATGCCATTCGCTACTTCCTTTTGCGAGAAATAAATCTCGGACAGGATGGCAATTTTTCGCGTGATGCTTTGATTCAGCGCATCAATTCTGATTTGGCTAATGACCTCGGAAATCTTTTACAGAGAACCTTGACCATGATAAAAAAATATAATCAGGGGCTTATCCTATCTCCAGGGGAGGTAACGGCAGTAGATGAAGACTTACAAAAAATGGCAGCTTCCACATTGCAGAAATATCAGCAAGAAATGGAAAAATTACAACTTTCCGATGCCATTAAGACGGTTTGGAACTTTATCAGTCGTACCAACAAATACATTGATGAAACTGAACCATGGGTTTTAGGAAAAGATGTCTCACAAAAAGAACGGTTGAATCGAGTTTTATTTGACCTAGCAGAAGCATTGCGCATTGTAAGTATTTTAATTATCCCATTTATGCCGAAAACAGCGCTTAAAATTCAACAGCAGTTGAATATCGCTCGTGATTTTGCTAATTTACATTTGCAAAATGCTGAATGGAGCGATGGTTTAATGGTCAATGTTAAGGTGAATAAACCAGAACAACTTTTCCCGCGCATTGAGGTGGAAGCGTCGGCAGAAGCACCAAAAAAGGTAGCTGTTCCGCAAAAAACTCCAAAGGCAGATAATGTTGTTGATATAATCGGCATTGAAGATTTTTCGAAGGTAGAATTGCGTGTGGTGGAAGTTTTAGCGGCAGAAAAAGTGAAAAAGGCCGATAAACTTTTGGAACTGAAGGTTTCTTTGGGGAATGAGGTCAGAACAGTTGTTTCAGGAATTGCTCAATTTTATCAACCGGAAGAATTGATAGGTAAACACCTCGTATTAGTTGCGAATTTAAAACCGGCAAAATTGCGCGGTATTGTTTCGCAAGGGATGATTTTGGCAGCCTCCAATGAGGGAATGTTGAAGGTTGTAGAAGTGGATATGCCAGCAGGAAGTAAGGTGAAATAAGATGTTAATTGATACACATGCGCACATAGATGATGAGAAATTCGAGTCTGATAGAGATGAAGTGGTAGCAAGGGCGAAAGAAGCGGGGTTAATTAAAATTATCAATATGGGGGATAGCATCGCTTCTTCGCGACGAGCCATTGCCTTAACTGAAAAATATGATATCGTCTATGCTGGTGTTGGCGTACACCCAGAAATGATAGGCGAAGTACAAGAGAGCGATTATGCACTTATGGCTGAGCTAGCTGAGAAGCATGATAAGGTAGTTGCTATCGGCGAAATTGGTTTGGACTATCACTATACAAAGGATAATAGTGAAATTCAAAAAAATGTTTTTATTCGCCAATTAGATGTTGCTCGGCAGTTAAATCTGCCAGTTAGTATCCATGACCGCGATGCTCATGGCGATTTAATGACAATTCTAAAAAGAGAAGGACAGGGCATTCGTGGAACTATTCATTGCTATTCTGGGAGTGCAGAAATGGCCAAAGATTTGTTAAAAATGGGATGGTATCTCGGAGTAGATGGACCTTTGACTTTTAAGAATGCTGCTAAATTGCCAGAAGTTATCGCCACTATTCCCTTAGAAAGATTGCTTCTAGAAACGGATTGTCCTTATTTGGCCCCAGTTCCCAAACGTGGGACGAGAAATGAACCAGCATACGTTTCCTATGTAGCCCAAAAGGTTGCTGAAATAAGAGGAATGAGCGTAACAGAAATTTCTGAAATTACGACCCAAAATGCCTTGGATTTATTTGGTCTTAATTAAAGAATAAATTGAAAATTTAAAGAAATACGTTTCCTAAAAAGAATATTCATACTAAAAAAATAGTACAAAAATCCATTTAAAATATTACTAATTACACTATTTTGCCGCAGTTTGACATAATTGTAAATATTGTGATATAATTTCCTTCACAAAGGAGGAAGTGGATGACTGTACACAAAAATTTACTGCATCGATATTTATCGATGAGAGTTGTTCTATGCATGATGTTGCTTGCATTCATGCTGGTCGTAACGGGGTTTGCCAGCACGAACAAAAACATCCGCATTGTAGTTGATGGAAAAACGATGACAGTAGATACAGCCTATGTAGACCCAAGGGAAGTTTTGCAGTCGGTTGGTATTAAATTAAATGCTGGCGATAAGTATGAAGTATCGACCAAGAATTTAATCAATGGTTCCACTATTACCGTAGAGCGTTCCATTCCCGTCAGATTGAAAATCGGGGATAAAATACAAGAGGTGCAAACCACAGCAAATAATATCAACGATATGCTCGTTTCTTTGGGGTATAATCCATATCGTTTCGATACCACCAATTACGAGAATCAACTTTTAAGACCGAATGTACTTGTTAAGTTGGAGCCTTTGACTTTCAAAATTGCCTTTCGCGAGAAAATTGTTCCGTACAATAAGATATACAGAAAAGATTATGAATTGGCAAAAGGTGAGACGCGGATAATACAAAAAGGGAAAAATGGCGTTAATAAGGAAACTTTGCAGGTATATTATAAAGCTGGACAAAAGGTAAACGAAGAAGTTTTGCAGCAATCAGTGATACAACCAGTTATTCCAGAAATCGTAGCAGAAGGAGCCAAAGAACCGAATATAGGATATGCTGATACCGGTTTGATTCCGCCATATAAGCGGGTTGTCAATGTGACGGCAAGTGCGTATTTGCCCTCAGATGGCGGGGGCGGTGGTTATACCGCTACTGGCGTTTTAGCGAAACGAGGTGTTATCGCAGTTGACCCTGATGTCATTCCGCTTGGTTCACGTGTTTATGTTCCAGGCTATGGCATTGCTGTAGCTGCGGATACCGGTGGGTTCTCTGGCCATGTCATTGACGTCTGTGTAGATAATTATGCAGAAGCAATGCAATGGGGACGCCGTAATATTAATGTTTATATTCTTTAAAAAAGCTGTGCCTAGATTAGGCACAGCTTTTTTATCATTGTAAATATGCTTATTATTTTTTTTAGTTTAGTTTCTTTTAGAAAGCAGTTGGATAACAGCAAGACAGATGTTAGAATATGAATATATTTTGATTTGTTATAGATTTATTTATTTTAGAAAACTAAATTTAATGAGGATAAAAAGAGGTAATTTTAAGTATGATAAAAGAAGTAATTGTCGTAGAGGGAAAAATGGATGTGGTAGCTATTCAGCGGGCGATAGAAGCTGACTGCATTATTACCCATGGCTATGGCATTAGTAAAGAAACTTTGAAGCGTATTAAATACGCAGAAAAGATGCGAGGCATTATCATTTTCACTGACCCAGATAGTGCTGGAGAGAGAATTAGAAGAAAATTAGCCCAAATTTTTCCTAGAGCTAAACACGCTTTTATTTCCAAAGAGGAGGGTACAGCTCATAACGATATTGGTGTGGAGCAGGCCTCGCCAGAAGCTATTAAGAGCGCTTTACAAAAAGTCCACACTAGTTCTCTGAATCGACAAGAAGTTTTTACAGTTAGCGATATGATGAAGGCTGGTTTGAACGGTACAGAAACAGCTAGTCAAAGAAGAAATTTATTGGGTAGTATTTTAGGTATTGGCTATGCTAATGCAAAGATTTTTTTGAAGCGGTTGAATAATTACGGCATTACTAAAGAAGAATTTCAGGCTGGCTTAAAAAAATTGGAGGGGTAAGAACAGTATCCTTAAACCTTCGCATACAACAGCATCTATGACAAGGGATTATTCTCAAGAACAACTTAATCATTTTTTCTGGTTAAGAGTGAAAACTACAGTTACTAAAAAAATAATTGGTTAATTTAGAGTGAGTTCACTTAAACAAAAAGATGACCTCGAAAGACAAATTGAAATAGTATCAGATATTGGAAGTGGAATAACAGAAACAACGAAAAATTAGTAATAAATATGAAAAAATAAATTAGTAAAAGGAGCTAGTTGTCAATATATAAAAACTAATAATATTGTTAAGCTTGAAAAGAAGGTACAACATATACACAGAAAACTTGCTAACATAAGAAACAATCATCTCCATCAAGTTACAACGAGTATGGTGAAAACCAAACTGTATAGAATTGTAATAGAAGATTTAAATGATTAAAAAAAGATAATGTTAATATTAGGACATGTTGTATCCGAATTTAAGCTCTTGGAGAGTTATATCAAACAAAAGTAGATATTTAATATTGAAATGGTACTCGTAGAACAGAGAAACAAACAATAATTATAGATTTTTATAGATTATTGACAACGTATTAAATGGATAAACCGATTATTGCAAATAAGAATGTCACTCGCTATATTTTGAAAAGGTTTGGCTTACAGGCCAACAAAAGATTAGGACAAAATTTTTTAGTTAATCCGGGAACAGTTGCAGATATTGTAGAAGCAGTGGAAGCTAAGGAAGGTGACAATATCTTGGAGATTGGGCCTGGCATTGGTACGTTGACGCAAGGGTTATTGGAAAGTGGGGCCAATGTTGTGGCGGTAGAATTGGACCATCGTCTTCCAGATGTTTTGGCACATACGTTAGAAGGATATACCAATTTTACCCTTATTCCTGGTGATATATTGAAATTGGATATTAATGCTATTTTCCACGGGTCCCCTTTTAAAGTGGCAGCTAATTTGCCATACTATATCACCACACCTATTATCATGAAATTGCTAGAAGATAAATTGCCAATTACCAATTTGGTAACAATGGTTCAAAAAGAGGTTGCCGATAGAATGACGGCACGACCAGGTAGTAAAATATATGGAGCGTTGTCAGTGGCGGTGCAATATTACTGTCAGGCAGAAATTGTAGCATTAGTAAAACCAGGCTCATTCTTGCCAGCACCGAATGTAGAATCAGCTGTGGTTAGTTGTAAAACATATGAACATTCTCCCTATCAAGTTAGCGATGAAAAGGTATTCTTTCATGTAGTACGCGCGGCTTTTGGTCAGCGCCGTAAGACTCTTTTAAATGCTCTTGGAGTTTTAGGCATAAATAAAGAAATATTAAAAAAGGTTTTAAATTTGGCCAATGTAGAACCGCAACGGCGAGGAGAAACGCTCTCGATAGAAGAATTTGTTAAAATTGCGGATGTATTAGTGGCAGAAAAAGAGGGATAAAAAGATGAAATTCATTTCTTGGAATGTCAACGGTTTGCGTGCTTGTATGAAAAAGAATTTTAAAGAGAGTTTTTCTAAACTCAATGCCGACATATTTTGCCTACAGGAAACTAAAATGCAACCAGAACAATTAATAGTAGAATTACCAGGATATCATCAGTATTGGAATAGTGCTGAAAAAAAAGGTTATTCTGGAACGGCAATTTTCACTAAAATTTTACCCCAAAACGTTACCTATGGTATTGGACAAGCCGTGCATGATAAAGAAGGTAGGGTAATAACCTTAGAATACGATTTGTTCTATTTTGTAACTGTATACACGCCAAATTCTCAACGTGAATTGGCACGCCTTACTTACCGCTTGCAGTGGGAAGATGCCTTTCGCACTTATGTTTTGCATTTAAAGAGGAAAAAACCAGTTATTATTTGTGGTGATTTAAATGTTGCTCACAAAGAAATAGATTTGAAAAATCCGCAGAGTAATCGCCATAATGCCGGTTTTACTGATGAAGAACGTGGTAAATTTGGCGAATTATTAGCCAGTGGTTTTGTCGATACTTATCGCTATCTTTATCCAGAAAAGCGGGATATATATAGCTGGTGGTCTTATATGCGCCAATCTAGAAGTCGCAATGCAGGATGGCGGATAGATTATTTTCTTGTTTCTGATGAATTGAAACAGCGTATCAAGGAAGCAATGATATATACAGATGTTTTAGGTAGTGACCATTGCCCGGTAGGCTTGGAACTTGATTGATATTTTCCATTCGAAGGAACAAGACTATTCTTCGCATAAAATAAAAATGGGCAGGGCATTGTCCATTGTGGAGAGAACTCGTAAGACCTGCTATTTCAGTAGGCAAGGTTCGCTAATATCCCAGAATCCCCCGGCTTTAGCCGTGGGGAGTATGTCAAGGACATTGCTAAAAGCCGTCAAAAAAGGCTTAAAAAGGGAATTCCCGCGCAGTCA
>JAHHSQ010000019.1 GCA_020025135.1 Pectinatus sp. | reverse complement strand
TGAAGGTGGATTATAGTATATAGTTGCAAGTTATATATCTGTACGTTATCATATAGGCATGAGCAAGATAACATACAAATCTAATCATAAAAATGGGCAGGGCATTGTCCATTGTGGAGAGAACTCGTAAGACCTGCTATTTCAGTAGGCAAGGTTCGCTAATATCTCAGAATCCCCTGGCTTTAGCCGTTGGGAGTATGTCAAAGGCGCTTCATCAAGCACACTTTAAATTATTAACAAACTAGTGTCCGATTATGTATAATCAAATATGGATATAATTATTTATCAAAAAGCTCCATCAGTAAATACTGATGGAGCTTTCTATTTTTATAGAAATTTTTTAGCCGTTAAAAGGGCTTTTTTTGCTGCCGAAAGGGTTTTTTCAATATCAGCGTTGGTATGAGCGATGCTCATGAAGAGTGTTTCAAATTGAGAAGGTGGAATGTAGATACCATTTTCTAGCATTATCTTAAAATATTCTTTAAAAGCTATTTGGTTAGCAGCGGCAGCATCATCATAGTTCCAAATATCTTGCTCACTAAAGAAGATGCTGAACATAGAACCAGCTTGATGGGTGATAAGGGGAATAGCTAGTTCCTTAGCTAATTCTTGCAATCCGGCTAATAGTTTTGTGGTCTGTGTCTCTAAATATTTTTGATATTCTTTTTGGGGTTCGGTGAGAATATTAAGAGTTGCCAATCCAGCGGCCATAGCGAGAGGATTGCCACTTAAGGTACCAGCTTGGTAGACAGGACCGAGGGGCGAAACCACTTGCATGATTTCGTTTTTGCCACCGTAGGCAGCCACAGGTAAGCCACCACCGATGATTTTTCCGAAGCACACCAAATCTGGCGTAATATGGTATTTTTTTACTGCTCCACCAGCGGAAGCGCGAAAGCCACACATTACTTCGTCGAAGATGAGGACGCTCTGGTAATGCGAGGTTTCTTCGCGTAAGGCTTGGAGAAAGCCGTCTTTGGGAAGCACGACTCCCATATTTCCAGCTACTGGTTCGACGATGACAGCAGCTATTTCTGGGCCGTATTTTTGCATGGTCGCGCGGAAAGTGGCAATGTCATTATATGGCAAGGAAATGGTATCTTGTGCCGTGCCAGCAGTGATGCCAGGGCTACTCGGTGTGGAGAAGGTAGCTAGACCTGAACCAGCTTGGACAAGAAGACTATCCACATGGCCGTGATAACAGCCGATGAATTTGATAATTTTATCTCTCTTGGTATAACCGCGTGCCACGCGCAAAGCGCTCATCGTTGCCTCGGTACCAGAATTGACCATGCGGATTTTTTGTACGCAGGGATAGCTGGTCATGATTTTTTTCGCTAGAGCGGTTTCAGCCAGTGTTGGAGCACCATAACTAGTTCCACGGGCGGTGGCCTGATTGAGAGCTTGTACTACCTCCGGATGGGCATGGCCAACGACCATTGGCCCCCAAGAACCGATATAATCGATGTATTCGTTGCCATCGATATCAAAAATTTTACTGCCTTTAGCGGAGGCAATAAAGGGAGGGGCAAAACCGATATTTTGATAGGAGCGTACAGGGCTGTTGACACCGCCGGGGAGGACTTGTTGGGCTTCTTGGAAGGCTTGCGTTGATTTAGTTAAGTTTAACATGGATGTACCTCATTTCTGGAGCCATTTAGCGGCATCTAGAGCGTGATAAGTGATAATCATTTCAGCTCCTGCTCTTTTCATACTGGTGAGAGATTCTAAGACAATGCGACGTTCGTCAATCCAGCCATTTTGGGCAGCAGCTTTGACCATAGCATATTCACCGCTGACATTGTAAGTTACGACTGGCAAATTAGTCATTTCGCTGACGCGGTGGACAATGTCTAGATAGGTGAGAGCAGGTTTGACAATGAGCATATCTGCTCCTTCAGCGATATCTAAAGAAGCCTCTTTTAACGCTTCACGGACGTTAGCTGGGTCCATTTGATAGGAACGACGGTCACCAAAAGAAGGGGCAGAATCAGCCGCATCGCGGAAAGGTCCGTAATAGGCAGAGGCATATTTTACGGCATAAGAGAGAATGGCCGTGTTAACATAACCAGCAGCATCTAGTGCTTGGCGAATGGCAGCCACGCGTCCGTCCATCATGTCAGAAGGGGCAACTACATCAGCCCCAGCTTTAGCTTGACTAACAGCCGTTTTTTGTAGCAATTCTAAAGTAGAATCATTATCGACGTAATGACCGCATAATTTCCCGCAGTGACCATGCGAGGTGTATTGGCAGAGGCAGACATCGGCAATGAGTACCATTTCTGGCAAAGCACTTTTGATAGCTTGTAGGGCCTGTTGAACTGGGCTATTCATGTCCCAAGCCCCAGAACCAATTTCATCTTTGTAATCAGGTAAGCCGAAAATTTCGAGGGCGCGGATACCGAGGGTCCAAGCCTCTTTGGCTAATTTGACTGCATTGTCGATAGAAAGGCGATAACAGCCAGGCATACTGGGAATTGGTTCTTTCTTATCTTTTCCAGAGATGACGAAGATAGGATAGATGAAATCTGTACAGAGTAGATTAGTTTCACGCACCAAAGCGCGCATAGAAGCGTTGATGCGTAGGCGACGTGGACGTAAAGTTTGGGGAAATTTTTCTATTGACTTTGACATTTATTGAGGGATGGAAATCCCTTCACCTACCTTATAATAATTTTTTATTACCTCTACCAAGGCAGAGATAGTGTGTGGCTTGGCTGAACAAGTGACTGTTAAGCCGTGTTCACGACAGGTCTGAGCTGTAATAGGCCCAATAGTGGCAATGGCAATATCTTGTAAAAGATATTGATTTTCTTGGCCCAATATGGTGAGAAAGTTCTCCACAGTTGAAGAACTTGTAAAAGTGAGCATATCTATTTTTTTGTTTTGGAGAGTGGTGAGTAGATACTCTTTGTTAGCAGTAGCTGGCAAAGTGCGATAGGCTATTGCTACGTGAAGAAGGTGACCAGCTTTCTGTAATTGTTCTGGCAGGATAGGACGCGCTTTTTCGGCTCGTACCAAGAGAATTTGTGAATTAGGAAAAAGACGAGGTTGAAGGTCTTTAAGCAGTCCTTCTGCGGTAAAAGTAGCTGGTATAAGGTCAGCTTTTAGGCCAAATTGTCGTAGTGCTTTAGCTGTGGCAGAACCGATAGTGGCAATTTGACAATTAGCCAAAGCACGACTATCAAGGTGATGTATCGCATGGAGACGATGAAAAAACGACTGTACACCATTGACACTGGTAAAAATTAACCAGCTGAAAGCGGATAATTGGGCAATAGCATCGTCTAGGCTGCGATAATCGTCCGTAGGGGGAGCGAATTCAATGGTTGGTATAGAAAAGCAAGTACCACCTGCAGATGACAATTTTTCAGCCAACTGAGATATCTGACCAGCAGCGCGTGTGAGAATGAAATTTTTGCCGAAAAGAGGCAATTTGTCGAACCATTGTAGTTGAGAACGCAACGTTACTGTAGGGCCAATGACGATGACGGCTGGTGGTTTAAGAGAATGTGTTTGAAAGAATTGTTCTGCTTCACCTAGGGTGGTAACAAAGGTTGCTTGATAGGGATATGTGCCCCAACGAATAGCTGCTAGAGGAGTTTGTGGAGCTTTTCCCCCAGCGAGCAATTCTTTAATGATGTCAGATAAATTTGCTACCCCCATTAAAAAGACTAACGTGTCTATGCCATAGGCCCACTTTTTCCAGCGGTTAGATGAAGCGGTAATGGCTTCATGGCCGGTGATAACTGCAAAAGAGGTGGCTAGTTGACGATGCGTTACTGGAATTCCAGCATAGGCGGGGGCAGCAATGGAAGAAGAAATACCAGGCACTATTACAAATGGTATCTTGGCCTTTTGGAGGGCTAATGCTTCTTCTCCACCTCTGCCAAAGACGAAAACATCGCCTCCCTTGAGCCGGGCGACAATATGCCCAGTTTGTGCTTTTTCCACTAGCAGGCGATTGATTTCCGTTTGCGATAAGGTATGGCAACCAGCCTTTTTGCCGACATAAATTTTTTCTGCCTGTGGGGCATATTCTAGTAAAATATCGTTAGCTAAATAATCGTAAATGACAACATCAGCAATTTCTAGGACCATTTTTCCTTTTAACGTGAATAGAGTTGGGTCGCCAGGTCCAGCACCGATGAGGTAGACAAGGCCAGTTTTAGTATGAGTTGCTCGCATCAAAATTAAAGCTTCTCCTTTCTATGCTAAGAGGGAAGATAAAATTTTTGTTCCGCCGCGGCTTAAAAGTATTTCAGCTAGCTTCTGACCGAGAATTTCGGCATGGTCAATGGTGGCTTGGAGTTTGTCGCGTACAATTTTTTTGCCTTGTATATCGGCAATTAATGCTTCTAATATTATATTATTATTGGCTATGTTGGCATGTGCAGCTACTGGAATACGACAACTTCCATCGACCGCTTTTAGAAAAGCACGCTCTGCCGTGGCACATATGGCAGTTTCCCTATCTTGTAAAGGCTTGAGTAAGTTTTGTATTTTGGCGTCTTGGAGGCGCCCCTCTACCGCTAGAATGCCTTGTCCCACCGCTGGCAAAAAGTCTTTAGGTGCGAATGGCTGGGTAAAAGGCGGGTTCAAATTGAGACGTTCTAATCCAGCCGCAGCTAAGATTAAAGCGGTACACCGCCCAGCATGCAGAGCATCTAGGCGCGTATTGACATTGCCACGAATATTTAGAATGCGTAGGTCAGGGCGGATATGTAAAATCTGTGCTTGCCGACGTAGGCTAGAAGTGCCGACAATAGCTTGTGACGGTAATTCAATTAAATTGCTGTAGTGCTCACTGACGAAAATGTCAGCAGGATTACCTCGCTTTAACATTGCTAGAAGGCCTAATCCATTCGGTAATGTGGTCGGTACATCCTTTAAACTGTGCACAGCGATGTCGATGTCGCCACTGAGAAGAGCTCGTTCCAATTCTTTGGTGAAGAGGCCCTTTCCCCCAATATTAGCTAATGGTAAATGTAAAAATTTGTCTCCACTTGTCTTCATTTTAACGAGCTGTATTGTTAAATTAGGATGGTATAGTTTTAATTGTTTAGCAACGTATTCAGCTTGCCAAAGGGCCAATTTACTGCCTCTGGTGCCGATGACGATAGACTCTTTGCACATAGGGGGATAGCATCAGGCATCTGCGCCCAGCTAATACACCTTCTTTCGAAATTATATTTTATCATGTTGTTTGGATGGTGGGTAAATATCTGAAGTATTAGGAGGCATTTCTAAGGAAAAAAGCGTGCGGACAGCACTTTGTATAGGGCCTTCCTCATCAGTGCCAACGCTAGACGTCATGGCAACCATCGGTTCGCGTAATAATTTTCGGACAAGCATTTTAGAGAGTTGTTCGACGGATTTTTTTTCGTTAGAATTGAGATTTTCCAGTTTGTGCATGGCTCGTTTTACTTCTCTCTTGCGGATACGCTCCGCCTTTTCACTCAACTGTACCATGCTTGGTCTTGCAGATAGGTAGCGAAATTTTTCCAAGAGTCGCTTTGTTTCTTCAGCGATAATTTGTTTGGCTTTGATAGCTTCGAGCTGACGTTTTTGGCGATTTAGGGAGACGACAGACTGCAAGTCATCGATATTGTAGACAACGATATTATCGCGTTTTGTGATGTCGGGGTCGACGTCGCGAGGTACAGCGATGTCGATAAAGAAGATTTTACCCTGTGGATTATGCTGGCACAATTCTGTGGCATTTTCTGGTGTGACTACAAAATGTGGAGCACCGGTAGAGGTGATGACGATATTGATGCCAGAAAGAGAAAAGGCGTCTTGGAAGGGAATAGCAGTACCATTGAATTTTTGTGCCAAAATTTCTGCTTTGTTGAGATGTCGATTGGCAATATAAAGTTTTTCCACGCCTTGGGCGGTGAGGTTTTTGATGGTCAGTTCAGCGGTTTCTCCAGCTCCACAGATAAGCACTTGTGCGCGTTTAAAATCGGCAGGAGCAAAATATTTTTTCAATAATTCTACGGCAGCATAGCTGACAGATACGGCACTATGGGAAATGAGCGTTTCTGAGCGTACTCTCTTGCCAGTAGCTACGGCGCGATTAAAGAGAAGGTTTAAAATAGTGCCGGTGGCTCCACTTTCTTTGGCGAGTGCGTAAGCTTTTTTTACTTGACTGATAATTTGACTTTCGCCGAGAACAAGTGAATCCAAACTAGAGGCAACGGAAAAGAGATGTTCTATGCACTCTTGGCCCTGATATTTATATATGTAAGGCATAATATCATTAGTATGTTCCTTTAATTTAGGGGCGAGGGAGAAAAAGAATTCTAAAAGTTGCGGAAAATCGCTGTTTTCTCTCAAGACGGCATATAATTCTGTGCGATTGCAGGTCGATAATAAGACCGTTTCCATAATAAATGGGTGGGTGTCTAGATGATAGAGCACTGTCTCGATATCATCTTTAGATAAGGCAAAAGCCTCCCTTAAAGAAAGAGGAGCAGTTTTATGGTTTAAACCTAAAATTATCAATTGCATGACGGATTTTATTTTCAGCCTCCTTTAAATGGCCTTGTTCGATGAGGGCATGTATTTCAGGCGTAAAAGCAGTACGCCAAAATGTCTCTCGCGCTCTTGAAGAGGTAAATTTTTGCTTCGCTTCTTGTCGTAATTGCTGCAGTAAAGGGATGAAATTAGCGCGGTGTTGGCCGAGGAAAATAGCTATTTCATCGCGTAACTCTCTGGCAAAGGCGGGACTATGTCCATTTGTAGAAACGGTCAAAAGAAAGTCTTTTTGCCGATAGACGGCTGGTAGGGTAAAATCGCCTAAGGACGGAGTGTCTGTAACATTTAAAAGGACTTTTTGTTCTTTAGCTTCTTTGGCGGCTAAAATATGGCATTGTTTGTCATTAGTAGCACAGATAGCGAGAAAAAATTCTCGCATATCGCCAAATTGGTATTTTCTCGCTAGCCATGTGAATTTATTTATGGCATATATTTTTGTTAACTCTTCTCCCAGTTGAGGAGCAATGACGGTCACGGTAGCTTTAGCCTGTAAGAGAAAGCGAACTTTGCGGGCTGCGACTTTGCCACCACCTAAAACTAGGCAAGGTTTATTATCTAAGATTAAATTTATCGGATACATATGATTACCTAAGTTATTTAGATATAAAAAGTAAAACAATTAGTTTTTTATTCTTTGAGCTGGATATTTCTGTTGCTATTATACTAGGATTGCCTATACTTTTCAAAATAAGAGAGTGTGTAGACCCATTTCAACAAAAAAATAGAGCGCTAAAGAGTATTAATCTTTAGCACCCTATATACTAAATATTTATTATCTAATGGTCGGAACGACTGGATTTGAACCAGCGACCCCTACCACCCCAAGGTAGTGCTCTACCAAGCTGAGCCACGTCCCGAATATATCAACAATCATTATAAGAAAAAAAGACTGTTTTGTCAAGCCGTTTGGCAGATGGTCAGAACTAATTTATCGATATCTACATAGTGTGCTGTACCGGTTTTTAATTTATAATCTAGCTCCGCACAGATATCGATTAGCTTATAGAGGCTGGTAAGAGAAAAGCCTTGTACTTTTTGCAATTCTTTTTTGACGATGAATGGTGGAAGATGCAATTTTTGGGCTATTTCCGTAGGAGATAATCGTTCTTGTTGGTATATTTTTATTTGCCAAATTTTATGTAAATAACTTTGGATGACGATAAAAATATTCAATTCAGAGACATGATTTTGCCGCAATTCCTTGAGGCAGAGGAAGCTCTTGACACTGTTTTTTTCTCCTAAGTATTCCGTGATGGCAAATTGAGAAATTGCTGGCACTGCAGAAAAGGAGGCCATTAAATCTTCTTTACTAATAAATTGATTGTTAGTAAAAAGGGCCAATTTGGCGATTTCTTGTGCGAGAAATCCCAAAGAAATTGCTGGCATGAGCGAAAGGTAGAAAATGAGATAGTCCCTAGCCTCGGATTGGAGTTTTTTATGGTGCTTTTGCAGTTCGGCTTGTAGCCACCAGTCCAAATTGTAGTAGCGCACCTTGTCGATATAGACGATTTGTCCATTTTTTTGGAAGGCTTTGCCCAAAGGAGAATTGGCGAGAGTGCGTTTGTTAGTTGGTGGGTCGATAAGACAGATGAGTGTACTAAAATTTGGCAACTCTGGCAGCAAATTTTCTAGTTCCTTTTGAAAAGCTTTATATTTTACTTGTAAAAGTTTAGGTTTTTTTAAAATGATAAAATTTTTTTGGTAAAAAAAAGGCAGAGACAGGCAAGTATTTTTGATTTCCCCCCAGGTTGTCGAATCATCGTATTGAAAAGTAGCAATATCATCTGGTTGAGGAGAAGAACGTTGATTTAGGTTTTGGAGGAGGCTGTGAGTTAGATACTCATCTTCACTACAAATGAGATAAGCAGAAGAGAGTGGGTTTTTGATGGCCTCATGATAAGAAAGCATGGCTATTCCTCGCATTGTATACAATTTAATTTATGTAGTTTATTATATAATGCTTGTCAATTTATGCCAGCGTAAATAATTTTTACTCCAGCTCCAGATATCGCAGCGCTGGGGGCAATAAGTACTAATATGGTATCTATTGGCGAAAATACGGCAAACTATCGCACCGTGTTGGTCAGTGCGATAGATAGTAGAAGGTGTAAGGCGTTGGAGTGTTTCTAGAGAGGGATGATGGTAGCGATTGCCTGTTCCGGAAGAGATGATACTAAAAACTGGTCTGGTGGCATTTAAAAAGGCCGAAGAAGAGGACGTTTTGGAGCCATGGTGAGCAACTTTGAGTATGTGACAGGGAATATGGGGATAATTTTTTAATAATTTTTGCTCTTCTTTGTCAGGAATATCTCCGGTAAAGAGAGCAGAAAAACCTTGATAAGAGAGGCGTAGAACAAGGGAAGCTGTATTAGCATCGCCTGGAATAAATTGGCCGAGGTGTAACGTTTCTATGTTCACTCCATTTAAGGTAAATTTATCACCTATTTGTAGTGGGATGAGGGGAAGCTTGATAAAGTCTTCTGCTGTCATATGCCAAGCTTGTCGATATAACTCTGGTGGTTCGGGTCCGATAAAAATATAGCGCGGCGAAAATTTTTTGAAGAGTGCTTTGCAACCACCGATATGGTCGTAATGAGAATGAGAGAGAAAAACGGCCTCCAGGCGATGGATGTTTTGGTGTTTAAGGTAGGGAAGGAGAACTTTTTCCCCGATGTCGAGATTGCTTTTTATTAAACCACCAGTGTCAATCAAAATGGCCTGGCGCTTGGGGGTGATGATGAGGGCCGAATCGCCTTGCCCGACATCGATAAAGTGAATTTCCAGCGGGCGGTAATAGATGCTAAAACTAATGTAAAATAAAAATATTAATAAAATGACAGTTTTTTTCTTATTATATAGGGAAAGGAGCTTAGGTCGGAAGGCTGGAAAGAGAAGTGTAGCCAAAAAAATTAGATAGGCGCCTAATTCTCCACTTGAGAATGGGGAGATGGAGAGAGAGGCACCAGGAATAGTAGCTAGTAAATGGCTTAACTCTTGTACTACACCCCAAATTAGGCTGAGGCCAATAAAGAGTATCTTGGCTAGGGGGAGAGAGATGTATTGTAAGAAAAAACCACACAATAGTAGGCTGATAATCAGCTCGAGGGGCGGTACTAATAATAAATTGCTGAGCAAGGAAATGGGAGAAAGTGCTTGAAAATACCAGGCCATAAAAGGCAGTGCTAGTACTTGTGCTGAAATGGTGGCCACGAGAGAAAGTGCTAAAAAATTTGGTAGATATAGTTTCAAAAAGCGTTGTAAGGGCGATAGAAAATAAATGAGACCAGCGGTAGCGCTAAAGGAGAGCTGGAAAGAAACATCGAAAAGGTAATGGGAATTGGCGAGTAAGAAAAGCCAGCATATCAAGGACAGAAGATAGGGGGCATTGTTTTGACGTTTGACTATTTGAGCTAGATAGGTCAAAACTCCGGTCAAGGCAGCGCGAATAATGGGGGCAGAAAATTCGGCAAGAAAAAGATAAAAAAGGATAAAAAGGACAAAACAAGTGAAGAGAAAGGGGGTAGATAAAGATAATTTTTGGCCGATAGTATGAAATATATAGATGAAGAGTGCGATGTGCGAGCCGGAAACGGAGAGAATGTGAATGAGGCCGATAGTGCTAAATTCTTGTAATAATTCTGGATTGATGCCATCGTATCCGCCAAAGAGAAGGGCGAATAAGACAGCTGTATCGTCTGGAGAAACAACTGTTTGCAGGTTGTGACGAAAATATTGGCGGGCCTTTTCTGCCCATAAAGATAGGGATAAAGAGGACTGGTGAGGTTGGAGCTCGATAGTTTGAGCGAAAAATTTTCCAGTTAGTTTTTTTATGTATAATGAGAATGTGGGGCTGAAGGTACCAGTATTTTTGAAGGTATTGAGGGGAGAGGCTTTACCTCGCACTAAAAGGTAACTGCCACAGGGAAAAGAATGTGGCACAGTTGTTTTCCAGTAGAGATAACATTTGCCAGCTGGTTTATGCCAAGAATTTTTTAAAATAGCGAATTGAGCGCGCCAAAGATAGGCATTGTCAATTTTAGTTTGACTAGGTGTGGAAATAATTTGTCCATATATGGTGCCTTTTCCTACTAAGCTATGACAGGGTGGAAATTCAAGCGAGTATTGATGGTGTGCGAAGGAAAAAAGAAAGATGAGTATGAAGGCGAGTAGTTGACGCACTTTCTTACTAATGAGTTTACTAAGACACCAAAGGCCAACTATAAATGTAAGTAAGAGGAGATTAGCCCAAGAACAGGTGATGTATTGGGCGATGTAGATACCGAGAACGGTGCTAAGCAAGGTGCAATTTATGAGATAAAGTGGGGAGTTCATAACGTGATTTGGGCCTCTAGCTTTTGATATTTAGCTTTGCCAATGCCTTTTACTTTTTGCAGGTCACTTAAATTTTGAAAGGCACCATTTTGCTCTCGATATTCGATGATGCGTTGCGCCATTTTTTCACCAATCCCAGTCAAACTGGCAAGTGTTTTTTGGTCTGCAGTATTGATATTGACGCGTTTTTGTTCTTGGGAGGAAGAAGTTTTTTCGGGAGAAGGTGTTTGTAAAACTAGGTGTTGTTCCACATGAATATGTTGTCCATCCTCTAGGATTTGGGCGAGGTTAGGAGATACGGCATTGCTTTGTAAGCCACCGCAGAGTTGGATGGCATCCTTTAAACGTGCGTTTACCGGCAATTCTAGAACACCTGGTTTATTGACAGCACCAGTGATGGCGACGACAATTTTGCCTTCTGGTGGGGGGGAAGGTGATGACGGTGGAGGAGAAAAGAGATATGTTTTGCTGATAAAAAGGCCAATACTCAAGAACAAGATAATGAAGATGATGAACCGGCGCATATATTCACTCCTTAATAAAATATAAAGAATATTCTGAAAAATAATATTAAACGGCGTCCTTTAAAAGTAAAGGCGTCGTATTTCTGCGCGCACTGTTTCTAAATCGTCTGGGCAAATGCGTAATCCATAACCGATAAAAAGTGGCGAGGTAGGAAAACGTGGCATAATTTTGGCTACGATATGTCGCGATAATTTGTAAAAAAATATATTGTAGCTAATATCTTTTTGGTGGTAATGATTTTTTATGTAGCGGACAGCTATTTGAATAAAATCGGCAAAATCGTCAATACCACCCAAATCAAGGTTCATTTTCACATTAAATTCGTGAAAGCCGATGAGAGGTGTTGTGGAAATGTTAAAAGTAACCTGATTCCTTTCGGCGATATTTAATCCACTAAAATTATATTTCTCGTAGAGTTTTTCAGGTGGTATAGTTTTTAAGCCGATAATCTGCATATGAGGGTGACGCATGGTGCCACCAGACATAAATCCATAATTTTTAAAGAATAAAACTGACTGATATAGCTTGCTATTCCACATGGCGAGCCAGTGGCGAATGCCAAACCGGATGAGGGCATGGAGGTGCTCTTTGGTGTAATCAGGGATATCTTTCCCACAGTAACGAGTCTCCAATAATACCAGTTGGTAAGCATCAGATAGGACATTGTATTTATTTTCTAGTAGGGTGAACTCTCCTTCGCGGGCCAAAATATTTTTGAGATGAACGTATTCACAAAAAGGGCAAGTAGCTGCTTTATTAATAATAGTTTCTGGTTTATTCTTACCTACTGCAATATTAAAATGTAAAATATTGTCCGCCAAACTTTTTACCCCATTTCTTCGCCGTGTTTATCGATTGATAAATTTGGACGTAGAATTTTTCTTATTTGCTGATTGGTTGATATTCTCATTATGCTACGACAGAGCAAATAATTCAATCTCATTGACGATTATTTCTGGCAGGAAATATTATGTGCCTGAAAATTTTATTTAAAATAAAAGATTATTCAGACAATTTTCTTTATTATAGGCGAAAAGAAAATTTCTAGCAAGTGAGGAAGGCATAAATTTAGTAGGGAGCTAGATGATAATGGTCTTGGATAATAGCTTTTTAGCAGAAAGTATAATATAATGTAACTTATTGATTAGGAGAATTTTTGTGTCGATAGACGGGTTAGTTTATTCGGCAAAATTTTAATACGGTTGAAAAGCAGGTGCGTGTTATTAATACAGTAGATAAACAAGAAAGCAAGCAGAAAACGACGTTTTTAAAAGGAACGCTTATCTTGACGATAGCGGGCATTGTTGTCAAGGTTATTGGTTCTTTGAATTGGATTTTCGTTTCGCGTGTTTTAGGTGGCGTGGGAATTGGTCTTTATCAAATGGCTTTTCCCATTTATTTTTTGGCTTTTAATATTTCCACTGCCGGTGTGCCAGTAGCTATTTCTATCGTTACGGCGGAGCGCGTGGCCATGCGTGATATTTGGGGAGCACGACGGGTATTTCATATTTCGATGAGCGTGATGTTTGTAACAGGACTAGTGTGTAGTCTGTTGACTTATTATGGTGCTCATTGGCTTATCGAGTGGGATTTGATTCGTGACCCACGCGCTTATTATGCCGTTATTGCTTTAGCACCAGCTATTTTCTTTGTCACCATTTTGGCTAGTTCGCGCGGTTATTTACAAGGGTGGCAACGCATGACACCGACTGGTGTATCGCAGATAGTGGAACAAATATTCCGCGTTATCACGATGGTGGTTTTTGCTCAAATGCTATTGCCTTATGGCATAGAGTACGCCGCAGCTGGTGCTAGTTTAGGCGCTTTAGCGGGTGCTGTGATGGGCTTGTTGGTTTTAGTTTATTTCCATTGGAAATTAAATCGCGATATTAAGTCTATGTATACGCCTGAAGAATTATTGCCACAAGAAGCTGATAAAAGTGAAAATGTCTGGAAGATTATGAAAAGAATTTTTCAGCTCTCTTTACCTGTTTCGGCCACGAGTATTATGCTTCCTGTGGTGGCCAATTTGGATTTATTGATAGTTCCGCAACGTTTAGAAGTGGCTGGTTATTCCGTCAATCAGGCCACTAAATTGTTTGGTTATTTAACAGGAATGGCAGTACCACTTGTCAATTTATCTACTATCCTGACGGCAGCTTTGGCTGTCAGCATTGTGCCAGCTATTTCACATGCTCGCATTTTAAAAGATAATGAAAGTTGTTTCAATCAAACAGCGGCGGCAGTGCGTATTTCCAATTTTATTTGCTTTCCCGCTTTTGTGACGGTATTTATTTTGGCTGTGCCTATTTCTACCCTCATTTACAATGCTCCTGATGCTGGCCCTGCAGTGTGGGTTTCTTCCTTTTCTATCGTTCTTTTGGGGCTACATCAGGTTACGACGGCTGTCTTGCAGGGCTTAGGGCATCCTACTGTGCCAATGGTAAATATGATTATTGCAGCAGTTATCAAAGTAATATTAAATTGGACCTTTACGGCCCAACCATCTTTGGGAATTATGGGGGCTGCGTGGGCAACAGCGGCAGATATTGGTGTAGCAGCATTTATTAATTTGTACTTTTTATATCGATTTATCAATTATAAGATGGAATTATTGCAGGTTTTAAAAAACATGATTGCGGCTGCAGTTATGGGTGGTGCTATTTACTTTAGTTATCAGTACATTTACTTGCATACCCATAGCAATGCGATGGGAACCTTGCTATCCTTCTTTATTGGCTCAGTAGTCTATTTGGCCTCACTAGTTGCTATTAAAGGGGTCAAGGAAGATGATATGGCAGCTCTTCCCGTAGTCGGTAAATACGTAATCAAAGTTTTTAATAAATTTGGTTTATTTCATTGAAGAAAAAGTATTTTTTAGATAAAAGGGCATGGCTATGACCGTGCCCTTTGCTTATCGATAAAAAAATATGTACATGCCCTGTAAAGTGGTACAATGACAGAAGAAATGTCGGCTAAAGTGGTTACAGAATGCGCCCTGCCATGGAGCACGGCCGATAAATAATGGGAAGAAGGAGTAGCTAGTTGTCGCAAAATTGGTTTTGCGATTGTATTCTGACTAGTAGGAGCCAAACTAGATAAAGGTGAAGATGGTTTGGTTAGAGAGAAGATGGTGCAGATTGTACAGAAATTTATTTTTGTGTATAATCCTGTCTCTGGTAATGCCTTGGTGCGCAAGAGATTAGATAAAATTGTCGCTAAATTTCAGGAGGGAAAGGTCTTTTTAGTGCCGTACCGCACTTCCCTAGATAATAGTGATTTCCTTGAATTAGTGCAATCGGTAAAGCCAGATGGCGTGATAATTGCGGGCGGAGATGGTACTTTAAGTGAATTTGTAAATAGATTATTGCAGGGAAAAGAAGATGTGCCAGTGGCAATTTTCCCGTGTGGGACATGCAATGATTTTGCTACAGCTTTAGGAATTAATCACGGTAACTTAGAAGAATATATACAACAGATAATTGCCGGTCAAAAAAGACGCATTGATGTGGGATTAATTGGTGAACGTTATTTTATCAATGTGGCGAGTGCTGGCATGTTGACTTGTGTTGCCCATGAAGTGGATAGAAAGTTAAAGACAGTTTTGGGGCGGATGGCTTATTATTTACATGGTTTGGGGACAATGCCTAGATTTCGCGCTTTAAATTTGAAAATCATGGCCGATGGACGAAAAAAACATCTGAAGGCATTTTTTGTTTTGCTCGTCAACAGCTCGGTAGTAGCTGGGTTTAAAAATTTATCTACGCAAGCAGTTTTAGACGATGGCAAGATGGAACTCATCATTTTAAAACAATGTAGTATTCCAGAATTAGTGGCTTTAATTGCGGAAATAGTGAGTGGTAAACCGCTCAAGGAGAATAAGAATGTTGTCTATTTACCAACGGCAAATTGTAGTATCGCTTGTACCGAAACCTTAGAGAGTGATATCGATGGTGACCCAGGGCCAGACCTACCAATTGAGATAAAAGTTTTGCAACAGCGTTTGCAGATATTTGCCCCCATGATAGATGATAAAATATAGTCGGTTATTTATATGCTATTGCATATATGCTAAACGGGTCCCCATTGCTAGGGACCCGTTTTTTAATGTTGAAACTATTTAGTTGATAGGATAATTAAATGGAATAAACGCCTGATTTAATGGCCGAGCGGACATCATCAGAATTTTCATCAGGATTCTGTTTTTTGTTCTTGCCGTTGGTATAGTGATAACGAGAAAAATGCTCTTTAATAAAGCGCGTATCAAAATTGCCGACGCGGAAGTAACTGTCAGCGAGAATTTTTTGATGAAGTGGGATAGTGGTTTTGATACCTTCGATAGTGAATTCATCTAAGGCTCTTTGCATGATTTTGATGGCATCGCCACGCGTTGCGCCGTGCGTGATGATTTTGGCAATCATGGAATCATAGTAAGGAGAAATACTTAGCCCAGCACAGATACCACCGTCTACGCGCACGCGCGGGCCACCTGGTTGGATGAAGAAATCAACCATACCTGGCGAGGGTAAAAAATTATTTTCTGGGTCTTCAGCATTGATACGGCATTCGATGGCATGACCTTCAAATTTGATATCTTCTTGCTTTAATTCCAATGGTTCGCCGGCAGCAATGCGGATTTGGGTTTTCACCAAATCTATACCAGTAACTGCTTCCGTTACAGCGTGTTCTACCTGAATGCGTGGATTGATTTCCATGAAATAGAAGTTATTGTCTTTTAAATTCAAGAGAAATTCAACAGTTCCAATATTGCTATAGTGTACGGATTTTGCGGCTTTAATTGCTAAATCGCCGACGCGTTTACGCATATCATCGGTAAGAGCAATAGAAGGCGATTCTTCCAATAATTTTTGATTGCGACGTTGCAGAGAGCATTCTCTTTCTCCAAGGTGCAAAATAGTACCATAATTGTCGGCAACGATTTGTACTTCAATATGTCTAGAGCGTTCGATATAGTGTTCAAAGTAGTATTTGATGTTTTGCAGGGATACGATTTGCAGAATTTTCTTCAATTCTTCTTCTGAATTTATGACCATCATACCTTTGCCACCGCCACCGGATACGGGCTTTAGAATAACGGGATAGCCGACTTCCTGGGCTTTGGCAATGGCATCCTCATCATCTAAAAGAGGCTCACTACCTTTGGACATGGGAATATTAGCAGGCACCATAGCTGCTCTAGCAATGTCTTTATCGCCAACTTTACGCAATGTTTCTGGATGTGGTCCAATCCAAACCATGCCAGCTTCAGTAACTTTTTCGGCAAAATCGGCATCTTCGGAGAGGAAACCATAACCAGGATGAACGGCATCAGCTTCACTATCTATAGCTGCTTGGAGCATTGCTTCAGCATTGAGATATGATTCTGTAGCATCAGAAGGCCCGATGTGACAAGCCAAATCAGCTAATTGCACGTGCATGGCATTTTTATCTTCGTCAGAATAGACGGCGACAGATTGAATGCCCATTTCTCGACAGGCACGAATGACGCGGACGGCTATTTCGCCACGATTGGCAATGAGAATTCTTTTAAACAACAAATACCAACTCCCTCAAAATAATATTGACATTCTTCCTTTCAAGTAGGGAAAGATTTTTGAGAGATTACCTCAATGGGCTTGCCAGGAGCCCTTCATTTTCTTAGTACATATCTAGTTTGTATTTTTCCCAAGATATTATTCACGATTGTAGTGCAATTTATCAATGCGCTAAAATAACGAAATAAATGCTCCATAAATATCATTTACTATGGGGAAAACTGCTTTTTAAAAAACAAATTTTTAGCGGTTATAGGTAATGCTTGCCGCTTATTTGGCCAGCAAAACCATGTTAAAAATTCGAGTTAATTTTACTTTAATATTGCGGAGAAGTCAAGTTTTAAGCCTTCTTTATAGGCTTACTATGATTGTTAGAAAAAGCTCTTTTTACGTCGAAAATAATTTTTATTTATGATATAAAAATAACACATAATATATGACTATAGTGAGAAAAATAAAAGCTTGATATTTCTTTATCGGTTATAATAGGGGCATGATAGTTATGAAAAATAGTGGAAATAATGAATAAAATCAAGAAGGAGGTTGAAAGATTATGCAATGGTCAGTAGAACAACAGCAGGCTATTTGGCAAAGAGATAAAGATGTCTTAGTCGCAGCGGCTGCTGGGTCTGGCAAAACAGCAGTTTTAGTAGAAAGAATTATCCATTTGCTTTTAGAAGATGAAATAGATGTAGATAGAATCCTAGTAGTCACTTTTACCGCAGCAGCAGCAGCAGAAATGCGTATGCGCATTGGGCGAGCGATTGAGAAGGTTTTAAACCAAGCCGCTGACGAGAAAGATTGGCCGAAAATGCAACGTATGGAACGTCAGCTTTTATTACTCAATAATGCTTCCATATCCACGTTACACGCTTTTTGTAAAAATTTATTACAGCGTTATTTTCATATCGCTGATATAGACTCGGAATTTCGTTTGGCTAACGAACAAGAAATAGGTCTTCTCAAAAATGATGTTATCGAAGCCATGCTGGAAGAAGAATATGCCAAGTCAAATAATGATTTATTTTTGCGGGTTGCCGATTGTTATGGCAATGAACGAGGCGATGATGAGTTAATTAACATTATCTTTGCTTTGTATGAAAACTCACTCAGCCAGCCATTTCCGAACCAATGGTTGCAGTCCTTACCACAAGCTTTTCATATTACTGAGGAAACGCATTTAGCAGATTTACCGTGGATGAAAATTGTCAGGGAGAGGGTAGTGGCTGGCATAGAACAGGCTGAACAGATTTTGCAGCATTTACCAGTGGGAGAAGTAGAGGCTTTGAATAGTGATGAAGAATTAGTGCAGGGATTTAAGCAGGCTTTTTCCCTTTCTTGGGATAGCGCCGTGGTTTATTTACAGCAACATTCTTTTTCGCGACTAGCCATTCCGAAGGCATTTTCTCCAGCAGAAAAAGAGTGGATAAAAAAACAAAGAAACAATTTGAAGGATATTATTCAAGGCTTGGAAAAACGATTTTTTCGTGCGTCAGAAAAAGCGGTGTTAGCCGACTTAGCTAGTCAAGAAGCCACCATGGGAGAACTTTGTCGTCTGACACAAAGTTTTGCTACCAGTTTTGCCCAGGCGAAAAAGAAGCGGTCTATTTTAGATTTTAGCGATTTAGAGCATTTCGCTTTACGTGTTTTGGCAGAACCAGAATCTACAGCAGAAAAATTATTACCCTCTCCTATTGCCAAACAACTCAGTCAATATTATCGAGAAGTGATGGTAGATGAATACCAAGATACAAATGGCGTTCAAGAAGCCATAATTAAGCTGCTATTGTCGCCAGAAACACATAGCTTTTTAGTTGGCGATGTCAAACAGAGTATTTATCGCTTTCGCTTGGCAGAGCCAGAATTATTCTTGCAAAAATATCAGGCTTACCCTAGTGGAAGCAAGACAGAACGTATCGATTTAGCTCAAAATTTTCGCAGTCAAGATAATATCTTACAAACGGTGAATGCCCTTTTCTCTCACTTGCTTATTGGTGGAGCTACAGAATTGGAATATGGGAGTAGTGAGGCCTTGAAAAATGGCTTTCAGTATGAGGAAAATGCGAATACTATTGACCACGATACCGAGGTCTGGTTGATGACGGACGAAGAGAAACACAGTAATAAAGATAATTTACAACGAGAAGCGCTTTTCATTGCCGAACGCATTAAAATGCTCATGCGTGCTGGTAGGCATGTTTATGATAAACAGTTACAGGCCTATCGCCCCGTTATCTATCGAGATATTGTCATACTTTTGCGTTCAGCTAGTGGTCGCGCTGAGGTGCTTTTAACGGCTCTCAAAAATGCTAACATTCCCGCCTATGCTAATATAAATAGCGGTTATTTTGCTGAAACGGAAATTCGCACTATGTTGGCACTATTGCAGATTATTGATAATCCTCAACAGGACATTCCTTTGGTAGCAGTGCTATTTTCGCCGCTTTTTTCCTTTACTGCTGAAGAGTTAGGAGAAATCCGTACTATTGGCTCAACGGACAATTTTTATTTGGCACTGCTTTGCTATCGAGATACAGGGGAAAATGAGGATTTGCGGAATAAAATTGCGTCCTTCCTGGAACATTTGCATGATTGGCGTGAATTTTCGCGTTATCGCAGTGTGGCTAACTTGATTTGGCATCTCTATGATGAAACAAATTTCTATGATTATTGTGGTACTTTGCCAGGTGGATTACTGCGACAAGCTAATTTGCGGATGCTCTATGAGCGTGCATATAGTTATGAGAAGACTGATTATCGCGGGCTATTTCGCTTTTTGCAATTTGTTGGCAAATTGCAAAAGGCCGGTACTGACCTTTCTAGTGCGCGGACCATGGGAGAGAATGAAGACGTTGTGCGTATTATGACGGTTCATAAGAGTAAAGGATTGGAATTTCCTATCGTCATTTTGGCCAACTTACAAGGTGGTTTCAATTTGCAAGATAGCCATAATGCACTTCTAATCCATCGTCGTTATGGTTTGGGACCATATTGCTATCAGGAAAAATATCATGCTCGTTATCCAACTTTGGCGAGACAGGCAATTGCCGAGCAAATTAATAATGAAAGCAAAGCAGAGGAATTGCGAATTTTATATGTTGCACTGACTAGAGCGCGAGAAAAGCTCATTTTAACTGGAACTCTAAAAAATGGTCTAGAACAGTGGTCTAGTTGGCAAGATAATTCGCTAGAGGAGAAATTACGGCCCTACCAAGTCATGCAAGCGCGAAGTTATTTGGATTGGTTCGGTTATGCTATTTTTAATCAGTTGGGAATTCCAGAAACGGAAGATAAACCGCTTGTTTTTAGTACGGCAGAACCGTATGTTTCGCATTGGAAAGTACACTTTATTAATCCTCAGTTGGCAGAAGATGGCGATACCGAGGCGTTAGAGCAGGGGCAGATTTGGCAATATATAGCTAACCGTCAGCTTTTGCCGGATAGAAAAGGTACTCCAGAATGGATAGAGAACCGCTTGCATTGGCAATATCCCTTTTATCTTTACGAAAATGTGCCAGCAAAACTTTCTATTACAGAAATTAAACGGCGGTTTAGTGAAGAGAGTAGGGGAGAGATGTTGTTTGATAAAAACAGTTATAAAAGGCCCCAATTTTTACAGGGAGGGCGATTGACAGGTTTAGAATATGGTACTTTGATGCACAGTGTAATGCAACATTTGGATTTGCAGGGCGATTTGAGTATCGCGGGAATCGATGGGCAACTTAGGAATATGGCAGAAAGAGAAATTATCTCACCTGCCGATATTCCACGTATCAAGAAAAAGGCGATTAGTAGTTTTTTCCAAACAACGCTTGGGAAAAAGTTATGTGAGGCTAGCATAGTAAGGAGAGAATTACCTTTTTCGCGCATGATTAGGGCAGAACGCTTTTATTGACTGGAAAGTGAGGCTTTCCAATAGTAAACATATTGGGAAACTAGTATGTAAATAGCGATAAGCATGAAAAAATTGAATTGCTGGAAAAGCATAAAGCTGATTAAACTACAGCAGAGCGATGAAAAAAGCGCACAGGCGAAAGTGACGAAAGTAGAAAAAATTAATCAGATGGCACAGGGTTAAATCCTATCTGCTGAAAATTGCCGACCAGCAGCTAAGCTCCCAAGAGGAGAAAGTTCAACGACTATTCCTGGCGAGGAAGTAGATGTAAGCGCATCGAAGCAGTTTTCCCCTAACACTTTTTAAGTGCGGGAGAAGAGATAGTCTGTGCTCATGGGAAACGATGAGAAGTTCAAAATGGGACTGCATCAAAGTAGCGATTTGGTGTGAACAGCATTCTTAAGAGAATGTCAGAAACAAGCAGCTGCCGATAATTTTGTTTTTATAGAAATCAGCCGAAGGGTTGGTTCACTGTAAGTGTATAGAGAAATTTGTACATAGTGGCAATATTAGTTTGCCCAACAAAGAAACTGAAGTGCTGGAACATCGTAAAGTCGACCAAACTAAAACGTAGATTTGCAATAAAGTCAAGCGTGAGAGTGGCGAAAGCAGAAAAAATTGGTTGAATGGCATATGGTTAAAACCTAAGTGTCTCATTGATAATCGATTATCAGCAGCTAAGCTCCCAAGAGGAGAAAGTTCAACGACTATTCCTCGTGAGGGAAGTAGGTGCAAGTGCGCCGAAGTGGTTTCGCCGTCCTAGGTAGTGCTAACGGAGAAGAGATAGTCTGTGCTCATGGGAAACTGTGAGAAGTTCTAAGGTGAACTGCGCCCCATTAGCGAAGGGGCGTGAACGACACCCTTATTTAAGCAGACAAGGTGTCATTGATTTGTTGTTCTTTAATGATGGGAAATGGTTTCTAGTAGACTATAAGACTGATAATTGCTCGGCTAAAGAGGCTGTAGAAAAGTATAGTTTACAGATGAAATTGTACGCAGAAGCAATTACGGCAATTTATCATATTGATTTAGCAGAAATTTATTTATACCTGTTTCATACAGGCGAAATTGCGCCGATTAAATTTTAATTTGGCGTGTGGTTAAATTGCAAAAGGTGAGGAAAAGATATGTGGAGAAAGAGAATTAGCTTTTTAGTGTGTATGTTATGTTTGCTTGTGACTAGCGTTAGTTTAGCGCATGGGCAGGAAAAATGGACTGCTATCATTCTGGGGCATGGGCGGGATAATGTTTTTTATTACAATCCCGCTTCAATACATTATCAGATTAAGGATAATAAAATAGATAAAAATATCATCGTCTATCAGGAAAAAATGGTCAATAGAGATACAATTACTTTGACTTGTGGTGATTATAGTATTACAGATTGTAAGCTTAATTTGGCAAACAAAACACTCTTTTTGGGAACTCAAACATTTTATAAAAGTAATGGCGAAAAGCGTTGGTCTAGCACGCCAACATACTTAATTTGGTACCCAATTACTGCTGGTACGATGGGGGCTTCTCGATTTCAGGCGGTAGCAGATTATGTGGCTCATCATCCAGATATTATTGCGAAACAGACACAAGCGCTCTTAGAAAAGTAGCGCGTGCCGAATTGGAGAGAAAAGCGTCAGGCGCGTGACAGATAGAAATGGTGTTATAATAAAAGGAAGACGACCAGTGGAGGGAAATTATGGCAGCAACTAGAAAGAAGACAACCACTAATGGCAGAAGAAAAAAGAGAAATAATTCTGTACACAAAAGAAATACTGGTGCGGATAAGATTTTTGCCCTAGATATAGGCACGCGCAGTGTTATTGGAATTGTGGCGGAAAAAAAGGGCGATGATATTTGTATTTTAGATACGGCGCGTTGTGAGCATAAAACGCGTTCGATGTTAGATGGTCAGATTCACGATGTACCAAAGGTAGCAGAAGTAATTGATACCGTGAAAACGCAATTGGAAAAAGGCGGAGCCAAGCTAAAAAATGTTTCTGTCGCCGCGGCGGGGCGAGCTCTCTATACGATGACGGCAGAGGCAGAGATGAAGGTGAACAGCGTCATTACTGAGGCGGAACAGCAACAGTTAGATTTTTTGGCAGTGCATAATGCTCAGGGAAAATTAGCGGCCTCTCATCTTTTAAAGGATACATCGCTATATTATTGTGTCGGGTACAGTACGGTCTATTACACCCTAGATGGAGAAAAAATAAAAAATCTCATTGGGCAACGTGGCAAGAAGGCTACAGCACAGGTTATTGCCACATTTTTGCCTAGACAGGTAGTGGATTCCATGCGTTCGGCGTTGGAATTGACCAATTTGAGCATTCATGGCTTGACCCTAGAACCAATTGCTGCTATCAGCGTTTTGATACCTTCGACGATGCGCCATCTCAACTTAGTTTTGGTAGATATTGGTGCTGGCACGTCAGATATTGCCATAACTAGAGATGGGACAATTATTGCTTATGGCATGGTGCCGATGGCTGGCGATGAGATTACAGAAGCCCTTTCCAAGAAATATTTATTAGATTTTAACGTCGCGGAGAAGTTAAAACGGCAACTCAACGAGGCGGGGACAGAGCCACTCACTTTTTCTGATATTTTAGGAATGCCATATAATTTGACCCGCGAAGAATTAGTGCATGGTATTGAAGAGAATATTCGCATCTTAGCAGCGGCGATAGCATCAGAAATTTTGAAATTAAATGATGAAGCTCCTCAGGCGGTAATGTTGGTAGGGGGCGGTGCTTTAACGCCTCATTTAGCACAAGAAGTAGCACAAAAATTGCATATTGCTGAAAATCGTGTAGCAGTGCGTGTGCCGGGAGAAATAGAGCATGTTGTTAATATTCCAGAAAATCTCAGAACGCCAGATGCAGTTACGCCCCTTGGTATTTTGCGCACGTCTTCTGACCACAAATTGCAATTTATCACGGTATATGTCAATGACCATGATTACAGTTTTTTTAACTTCAAAGAATTTTCTGTGACAGATGCTTTGCTCAACGCGGGTATCAATCCGAGAAAGTATAATGGCAAACCAGGAATGGGTATTACCGTCAATATAAATGGTGAAACTAAATTATTTAGTGGCACACTAGGAACACTTGCTAAGTTGTATTTAGACGGGAAAGAAGCGAAGTTGACTGACAGAATTAAGGACGGCAGTCATATCACTATTGAGAGAGGCGAAGATGGAATGGCACCCTCGGTATGTCTGTGTGATATTGTGGTGCAAAAACCATCTTTCCAAGTTTTGATTAATGGTGAAGAAACAGAAGTTTCTTGTGGCGTTTTAGTCAATGGCAACTCTGTGGCGAAGGATTATGTAGTTCAGGACCAAGATAAAATCACTTATCGAGAGCAAAATGATTTGGCAGAAGTTTTGCATTCTGCTGGTTATAGCACGGAAGAAAAAATTTATCATTACAATATCAATGGACAGGATAAGATTTATCGTGATGTGCCGATTTTGACAGTTAATTCGCACTCTGCCCAACTATCTGATGTGGTGCAGGGGAATGAAGAAATTGTCTTTAGTGAACCGCATGGCATAATGATAAAAAAATTGCTGGAAAAGGAAGAGATGTGGCAGGATAGCATCACAGTTAGTTTTAATGATGCGCCGTGTAAAATCGAGCGCGTTAATAATGTTATTTTAAATGTCAATGGCCGTCCGGCAGATGTTACGCAACAATTACGTGATGGAGATACTATTCTTTATGCAGCAGAAAGTAAAAAGAAAGTGATGATTAGTGATGTTTTGTTAAATGCCGGTTTTACACCGCCAGCGCCAAGTGCCAAGTTAAAGTTTGTCATTTTACAGAATGGAGCTCCGGCAGAATTTACATCTGAAGTGCAAGAAGGAGACCAAATTAAAATAAAATTTACACCACTACAAGATTAAAAAAACAAAAAAGAAAATATTTTTCCAATATGAATAATACTGATGATTTATATGAGAAAAATAAATGACATTCATATTGAAAAAATAGTGCGGTATAATAAAAATGTGCTATAATGCAAGTGACAAAAGGCAGAAGCGCAATAAAAAAATAGCGAAAAAAGCTCCTTCTACTTGGCAATTGTTAGCCTGGTGTGGAAACGTCGGAATTAACTTTGTGGCATCGCTTTGCGTGGGAATTTTTATTGGCAGATGTAGTGATGATTATTTACGCATTAGTCCATTAGGAACGATTGTCTGTACATTTTTGGGCTTTGTGGTGGCCTTGCTTAGTACATATAAATTGATGAAGAGGAATAACTTATGGTAGTAAAATTGCCAGTGCCAGCGCATTGCCCACCCACCTCCTTGGAGGCTTTTTTGCGGGATAGAGCTTGCTTTACTAGCAGTTTATGGCGACGATTAAAATGGCAGGGACGTATTTTTGTCAATGGGAAGCCTGTTTTTACCCCGACTAGACAGATGGTATCAGGTGGCGATGAGGTCATGTATATGCTAGCTGATTGCTCACAAGTACGCGTAAGAAAGGGTATTCTTACCATCTTGTACGAAGATGAATGGCTACTCATTGTCGATAAACCAGCAGGTCAGATAATACATCCTACTACTAAAGCAGAGCAAATTACCTTAGTAAACGTCGTTGCTCATTATCTCCAACTGACTGGTCAGGATAAAAACTGTCATCCCGTTTATCGTTTAGACCGTAATACTACTGGTGTGGTAGTTGTAGCGAAACGACCTCAAATACAAGCTGCCTTGCAATCTCACGCTGTTTTGCAGAGGGAATATCAGGCGCTCATTGAAGGATGTATTGCTCCCACTGAGGCGATGTTAAATTCTTCGTTGGGCAGAAAATCAGGTAGTATTATCGAGCGCTGTGTGGATGAGGCTGGGCAAAGTGCGTTGACTTATTATCAGGTGATGCGGAAATTCCCCCATTATTCGCTCCTTAAATTAATTTTGCATACAGGGAGAACTCATCAAATTAGAGTGCATTTAGCTTCGCAAGGTTATCCTCTTTTGGGAGACGATTTATATGGTGGACGTAGGCAGTATATAAACAGGCAGGCTCTCCATGCTGCAAGGGTACGCTTTACTCATCCTTGTACGGGAGAGCAGATAGATTGTACTTCCTTATTGCCACTGGATATGCAGAAGTTAATAGGTGAGTATCACGCCTTATTGTCCATCTGAGGGAATAGGTTGCGTTTCTGTAGTCTATAAATGGATAGCGTTGTATAAATTTTATGGGAAAGGTGGCAAGAAGAGCATTACCTGCCTTTGCAGGTTTATTGGTAAACAAGGGGTTTACTGGATTAGCTCGTCGCTCGTTAAGAGAGAGGAGCCGAAGTGAAGAAAAGAAACTTTATTTTTTAGAAAGAAGTTTCTTATTTTATTAATTTTTTTATATTAATAGGGGAAGGAAAATGAATTTTTTAGCATCTTGGAACTTAAAACAGCGTTTGCAGTTTTTAATTGCAATCATGCTCATCGGCATAATTTGTACCGGTGGTGTAGGGTATTATTTTCTCAATAGGACAAATCGTGCTTTGCACAATATGTATACTAATAATTTGATGGCGATTGCCGATATTTATAATTGCCGAGTGCAGGCGAGGAAAATAGAAGGCGATACTTTCAATTTAATGCTTTCTAGCGATGATGCACTCAATGAAAAGTTGATGCAAGATATTGCCGAAAGAACAAAGAAATTTGATGATAGTTTAAATGCCTATAGTAAGTTAAATTTGACGCCATAACAACAGGCTGATTTGCAAAATGTCATAAATGAATTGCAACAGTACCGTGCCGTTAGACAACAGGTTGCTGCTTTAGGTAATGCTAACAAAAATCAAGAAGCATATGCATTATATATCAATAAAGCAGTGCCTTTAGAAAATGTCTATCACAAAGCTCTGCGTAATATGGCCAATAATGTCATGGAAAGTGCGACAGCCTTAGATAGTCAGAACCAAGCTAATGGTTATAAAGCAGCTATTACCATGGTTGTGATTATAGTGGCTTCTATTTTACTTGGCATGTTGATTGGCTATACCATTTTGAAAAATATCACTACGCGGATGCATGATATTGTCGAATATTTAGCTCAGTTATCGAATGGTGATTTCAGCTCTGCTATTTCGCAAGATTTCTTAGAAGATAGAAGTGAATTTGGTGAAGTGGCACGTGCGGTGCATAAAATGCAAGATGAAATTAAAGAACTTCTCACCAAGATGACTTCAGCAACAGAACAATTAGCTACTGCTTCGGAAGAATTGTCTGCTAGTGCAGAACAATCAGCACAAGCTTCGAATCAGGTGGCAAATTCTGTAACTGGCGTGGCAGATAGCGCCGAAAAGCAATTGCAGTTAGTAGAAAATGCCAATAGTGTTACCCAGTCCATTTCTCAGGCCATGACACAGATGGCCGATTACGCGCAAACTGTTTCTGGTTCTGCCGAAAATACCGCTCACAGCGCCAGTGAAGGTGGCACAGCTATTTCTCAAGCTGTAGCGCAGATGCAGACGATTGAAAAGAAGACAAATGACACTTCTGATGTCATCGGTCAATTAGAAGAAAAATCAAAACAAATTGGTCAGATTGTCGATGTAATTTCTAATATTGCTGGTCAAACTAACCTTTTAGCTTTGAACGCTGCTATTGAAGCAGCGCGTGCTGGTGAAGCTGGAAAAGGGTTTGCAGTTGTGGCTGAAGAAGTGCGCAAACTAGCAGAACAATCACAAAATGCTGCTAAACAGATTACAACCCTTATTACGGAAGTACAAAAACAAACCAATGAAGCCGTCGTATATATGAATGATGGCAAGGAAGAAGTCACCAAAGGCGCAACCGTTGTATCTACTGCCGGACAGAGCTTTGATAAGATTTTGGACATGGTCGTAAAGATGACAGACCAGATTCGCGATATTTCTGCTTCGGTAGAAGAAGTAACTGGCGGTATTCAAGAAGTGGTCAATTCCATGCAGAATATCGATGAAGAAAGTAAAAAGTCAGCAGAAGAAACGCAGACCATTTCGGCTGCAACTGAAGAACAGTCTGCTTCCGTGGAAGAAATTGCCAATGCCAGCCAGAATTTATCTCAGATGGCGGGAGATTTACAGAGCGCTATTCGTCAGTTTAAGATTTAATCTTGACCGGATTATTGATGTTGATGATAGGATTATATAAGAAGAACCCCTACTTGAAAAAGTAGGGGTTCTTCTTAGTCATATTTAAAGAGTAGTGGAGAGGGTAGTAGCTGGAAGTGGTTTAGCCTTTTGCACTACAGCGTTGGGTGTGATGAGTGGAGAAACATTGTATAAAGGGTGCATTTTAATGGTCAGCTCGGCAGTCGATTTCTCAATAATGCTTTGCCAGAGGGATTTGTCGATGAGTTTTTTATCTAGACTTAGAACTTGTATAGAGGCTTTTTCCTTGGCAATGACTGGAGATTGTTTGTGGTCAATGAGTAAAAATTTGAGGATAGATTTTACTTGGGGTGTGATATTGAAACGGAGTTCACATACTTGCTTCGTATTGTTATCAACGGTTATATAACCAATAATGGGGGCACTTTTTTGTAATAAGAGACTGGCTTGCCATAGCAAAGCGAAATTTTTTTGTTGGAGATGTTCAGGAAGACCAGAAAGTAAGAGTGGCGATTGGAGA
>JAHHSQ010000018.1 GCA_020025135.1 Pectinatus sp. | reverse complement strand
TTTAAATCATATCCTTGAACTCAATTAATAAAACAGCATAAACATAAAAAACTCCCCTCTGGGGAGTTTTTTTGTGACAATCAGCAATTAATTTTCTTTTACCAAGGAATCGACCATCTCAGAAAATTCTCTTTTATTAATCTCTAATTGAGTTTTTTGCACTTGAAATACTCTTTTATATGCTAGCTCCTGTTTATACATATCTTCTAAGACAGCCTCACTCCTTTGCAAGGAAGCATTGAACTGTTTTGTCACATACCATGCTTTTTTAGCGGCATGTGCTTCTACATCTCTCCCCAACAAATTTTTAGCCATTTCTACTGGATTTACCTTTGTAGAGGAGGCTGTAGCCAAATAAGGCATCTCCCTGTTGTTAAGTAAATCATCTACGACCTTTCCCATACTCTGACAAAGCATTTTCTCTGATGGCATCTGCACTGTAGCACGAAATGAAATAGTTTTTAAAGTCAATTCTTCCAAAAGTTGGCGGGCAAAATAATTCCTATCAGCACTCGCATACATAGCCAATAAAGCACCCTGACCGAGCGCGATTTTCAAGTCATCCACAATTAATTCACACTCTTCTTCATTGACCAAATAATCCTGCATAATTTGCGGTGCTTCTTTATCGATAATTTTAAGCATTTTTTGCGCATCTGATTCTACAAATTCATTCAAAATTTTAGAAACGCTCTGACCAGCTAAAGCCCCGCCAACCAAACCGCCAATAACAGAACCAATTGGTCCTGCGAGAGAGCCAATCGCCATGCCCAAGGTACCGCCCCCGATACTGCTAACTGTAACAGTAACAGTTTTAAAGAGTTCTCGTGCGGAAATACGCCCGCGCAATAAATCCAAAACTTGCGGAGCAGTTATGACTGCCGTCATCACCCCTGCCGCAATAAAATTGCTTCTGAGCAACTTCGCCAAATTATTAGTCGCTGCCCCTCCATAAATATTCGCACCATCACGCAAGGCATTGACAAGATAATGGCGGACTGGAGAAGGTAATAATTTTACCATGGCAATAGACGGGTTTAACAAAACCGAATTTAAGCTCGTTCTCGTGAGTTGTGCTGCCAAGACGGATGTTACAAAGGCTGTTCCCCCTGCTTGTATACCGGTATAAATAGCTTTATTTAGCGCTTCTGAAGCATCTCTGCCATTCCAAACTTCCACTAAGAATGTTATTGTAGCAGATATGCCCATAGCATTGAGCGCAACAACTGCACCAGTTGCCGCATCAAATGTAATCGAATCTATGGTACCAAATTTAGCTATATTTTTAGCTTGGGCATAGGTGGCATGCCCCTTGCGCACCAATTTTTGGCCTCTTTGACATCGGTAACACCTGATACTTTACCGTCTCTAATTTTCTGTTCCATTATCTTTACAGCTTGGTCGTATTGGTCGGCTGGCACTTCTATTTGCATTGGCTTACCAGTTTTATCAAAATAACGAAATTGTCCCTTATTATTAAAAGCAGCATTGATACTCGCCTGAGCATTTTGGCAATATTTAGTTTGAATAAACTGACCATCTACTTTTCTATCAGCACCATTTTTAGCATTATCATCGCCGACAATGGTCGCCTTATGCAAGCAAAGTTTGTCAATTAAATCATTGTACTGCTCGGCGGCAAAACCATGTCCTTGACTGGCATTAAAGCGCGACATCTTTTCAACACGCGCCCCGACATTAACCTGTGTATTAGCCAAAGTAGCATCTATTCCCATCTTGGGAGAGGCAGATTTATCTTGTCTATCTGTTTTCTTCTTTAATTTTTGCGTGTGCAGTAACTTTTCATGTAACGGGCTTCTCTTTGTCAATCTATAACCCTCTTTTATTTTTAATATTCGAGCTACAAAAATAATTGTTTATAAAATAATCTAAAATATCACTTTCATTATATTCTTAGCTATTTATTTTGACAAGGGATGAATAATTGCTTGTTAATTGGAACTAAAACTAAATATTTTTTATATTTAGTTTAAATTCTTATAGTATGCTATAATACAATTATTGTTTTAATATTAATAAAATGACTTTTGGGAAGTTAAGCAAATGAGCCAAAAAGAAACATTATATTTAAAAAATTTAGTGAGCAGTGAAAATTTTGTCGCCGATTACAAGACCTATTTGCACCCGCACATCGGTAAGGGAAAGGCAAGTGTGGACACCCTAGAAAATTATTTTGTCGCCATCGAGCAATACCTCACTTTTTGCCGTAATAAAGGGGTACAGCCTTTACAAGCGAACAACGCATTTTTACTCAGTTACCACGAACACCTCCACCAAAAAGGATATAAAAAGGCTTCTATAAATTTAAAATTCGTCGCCTTGCGCCGTTTTTACCACGTCGCCAAGCTGCTCTTTTTGATAGCGGAAAACCCTTGCAAAAATATTCCTGTGAATAATTTGCATGAAGAATTTCCCCGTAAAACCTACCACTTGACTAAAAAGCAATTAGAAAATATCTTGGAGAAATTGCCCCAAGATAGGCCCTTTCTTTACTACCGCAATGCCCTTTTTATTTCCTTGATGGCCCTAGATGGCTTGCGCTGTTCGGAAATCGCCAACCTCTCTTTAGAAGACGTTGATGCCGAACACGGCGTACTCTTATTGCGCAAAAAAAAGACGGCCGATATCGTTTCTTTGCAAAAACGTAGTCATCTCTATCTACAAGAATATCTAAAATGCACGGAAGAGAAAGCTGTCCCTGATGAACTAGGTACACCACTTTTTCTCTCCGATGCCAACAATAGCCTCGGCAAACGCCTCTCTCGGCGTGGTATTCGTTACATTTTAAACCGCATTTTACGTCAGTTTGGCCTGAAGGAAGAAAATCTCTCTTGCTATCTTCTCCGCCGCACCTGTGGGTCGCTTGTATATGCCTCCACCAATGATTTAGAGGAAGTGAGAAGAGTATTGCGCCATCACCGTCAAAAGGGTTCTACTGCTTACCTAGAAAGACAAAATCGTCTTTTAAAACGCTATGCGCAAGCCCAAAAGCTCTCTCCGCATACTGTGGCTGATAATAAGGTAAATATGCCAAAAAAAGACTCCTGATAACTCAGGAGTCTTTTTTCATCAATAGAATAGAAATCGCTTCTTATTCTTTATCTTTGTCTTTATCTTTTTTCAAGGTAGATTTAATGTGCAGTTCGCGGAGCTGTTGTTTGCTGACATCAGAAGGAGCCTGTGTCATCAAGCAAGAGGCACTCTGGGTTTTTGGAAAGGCGATGACATCACGAATGGATTGTTTCTTAGCCATCAACATAACCAATCTATCCAAACCAAAAGCCAAACCGCCATGTGGAGGAGTGCCATATTCAAAGGCATCCAACATGAAGCCAAATTTCATTCTCGCTTCTTCCGGAGTTAAACCAATAGCTTCGAATACCTTTTCCTGCAATTCGCTGTTGTAAATACGCAAGCTACCGCCACCGATTTCAGTGCCGTTTAAGACCATGTCATAGGCTTTAGCCTTGACACGACCAGGGTCGCTCTGTAAATATGGAATATCTTCATCGCGTGGCATAGTAAATGGGTGGTGCATTGCTTTCCAGCGTTTATTTTCTTCATCATATTCAAACATTGGGAAGTCTACTACCCAAAGGAAAGATAATTTATCTGGGTCGATGAGATTTCTGCGACGCGCCATTTCCAAGCGCAATTCGCCAAGGGCCTGTGCTACAACAAGCGGTTTATCGGCAATTACCAAGAGTAAATCGCCGGTTTCTGCACCGGTAGCTTCGGCAATCTGTTTGAAAGTTTCTTCCGAATAGAATTTCTTAAAAGGAGATTTGATTTCATTTTCCGTGTATTGAATCCAAGCTAAACCCTTAGCACCATAAATCTTGACGTATTCCACCAAATTATCCAATTCACGGCGTGGAATGTTGGCATATCCTTTGACGTTGATGACTTTGACCTGTCCGCCATTTTCTAAAACACTGGAGAAGACCTTAAAGTCAGAGCCCTTAACGTATTCGGAAATGTCCATTAATTCCATGCCAAAACGCATATCTGGTTTATCAGAACCAAATCTGTCCATGGCTTCTTGCCAAGTCATACGCAAAAACGGAGCAGGGATTTTCTTGCCAATAGCTTTATCGAACAATTCAATAATCATGTTTTCCATGATGTTCAAGATATATTCTTGGTCGACAAAGGACATTTCAATGTCTAATTGAGTAAATTCTGGCTGACGGTCAGCACGCAAATCTTCATCGCGGAAGCAACGGACAATTTGGAAGTACTTTTCGTAACCAGCCAACATGAGTATTTGTTTAAAAATCTGAGGAGATTGAGGTAAAGCGTAGAATTTACCGGCATTCAAACGGCTCGGTACCAAGAAATCTCTCGCCCCTTCTGGCGTACTCTTGGTCAACATCGGCGTTTCAATTTCGAGAAAACCGTGTCTATCGAAATAGTCGCGCATCAATTTGGTGACGCGATGACGGAGAATCAAGCTCTTTTGCATTTCCGGACGGCGCAAATCTAAGTAGCGATATTTTAAACGAATTGTTTCGTCGACATCGATATTATCCTGAATGTAGAAAGGAGGTGTCTTCGCAGTATTTAAGATGCGCAATTCACTGCAATAAATTTCCACCTTACCGGTTTCCATATTCGGATTAATGGTATCGGCAGAGCGCAAAGTAACCTTGCCTTTGACAGCAATGACATATTCAGAGCGCAAGGATTCTGCTTTGTGGAAGGTATCTTCTACCATCTTATCTTCAGCAAAAACTACCTGTACTAAACCGGAGCGGTCTCTTAAATCAACGAAAATCAAACCGCCATGGTCACGGCGACGAGAAACCCAGCCGCAAACGACTACTTCTTTTCCTTCTAGTGCTTCATTAACTAAACCGCAATGATGCGTGCGGCTCATTCCTTCTAAAGTTTCCATGACTACTTCTTCACCTCAAAAATTAAGTTCTTTATAACAGCAGAAAGAGGAATTTCTTTCTGCTCGCTATCTTGCATATTGCGGAGAACAGCTACATTCCTTGCCAATTCATCATCACCGATAATGACGGCATAACGGGCAGCGGCCCTATTGGCCTGTTTCATTTGGGATTTCATACCAGCAGAGTCATAGGCCGTCAAAGCACTCAGTTTAGCGGCTCGCATTTCGCGCAACAGCTTTAAGCCAACCATCTTGGCCTGTTCGCCCAAAGTGATAAGAAAAACATCGCAACCTTGCGGTGCTGGTGGTAAAAGCTCCTGCATTTCTAAAGCCAAAAGCAAACGTTCTAAACCGCTAGCAAAACCGATAGCTGGCGTATGCTTGCCGCCACACTCTTCAATGAGTCCATCATAGCGACCACCACCTAAAACGGTACTTTGCGCTCCTAGTGGCAAGAATTTAAATTCAAATGCTGTCCGCGTGTAATAATCCAAACCGCGCACTAAAGTCGGGTCTAAAACGTAAGGGACCTCTGCCGCCTGCAGATATTTCTGTACAGCTGTAAAATGAGCTGCACAATCTGGACACAGATAGTCAACAATTTGCGGCGCATTTTCTCCTAAAGCCTTGCAAGTTTCATTTTTGCAGTCCAAAATACGCAATGGATTGCGGTCAAATCGGCCCTGACAATCCGAACAAAGTTCGTCGTAATGCGGTTTAAAGAAATCTTGCAAAGCTTTTTTATAGGCTGCTCGGCATTTCGGACAACCGACAGAGTTCAACTTCAAGACAATATCTTTTAAACCGAGTATTTTACAGAGAAAATCATTGGCAAAAGCGATGATTTCCGCATCGGAATAGGGGTCAGCTGTACCGATACTTTCCACGCCAAATTGATGGAATTCACGATACCGCCCTGCTTGTGGTTTATCGTACCGGAACATCGAACCGATGTAAAACAGCTTCACCAAATTCGTGTTAGCATATAACTTATTTTGCAAGTAAGCGCGCACGGCGGAGGCGGTATTTTCTGGGCGCAGGGTAATACTGCGATTGCCTCTATCGGTAAAAGTGTACATCTCTTTTTCCACAACGTCGGTTGTATCACCAATACCGCGCAAAAACAGTTCTGTATACTCAAACATCGGCGTTCTAATTTCCGAAAAACCGTACAGAGCTGCCGCTTCACGCATTTTTTCTTCTAAGTAGGTCCATTTGTAAATCTCATTTGGTAAAATATCTTTCGTTCCACGTGGTATAGTTGCTAACATAAAACTACTCCTTTCTAAAGTTTAAAATTCTATAAATATTGTGCTGCTAAAACCCGCTTTTTCTCGATGTATGTATCGACATTACGTAAATAGGTAAGCAAATCCTTGGGATTAAAAACGGTATGCAGATACTTTTCGCCTCGCTCAGAAACTATCTTGGTAGAAGCATTGCCACCGATACCTAAAATAGTCTGCTTTTCACTCATGATTTGAATATTGTACATGCTCCAAGCGCCTGGCTGAGCATAGCCAATATTTTCCAGTTGACCGCTAATATACCCCTGTCTGTAAAGGTAATACGGTACATAACGGGCATTTACCAGCGCCTCTTCTGTAATTCTTCCCATTTCTTGCACGACACTATCAGAAGGTAATTGCCATTTGTCTTGATTTATCTTCAGATTGGACCCTTTCTTGAGGGCCAGAGCATGCACGGTAATATCTTCCGGTGCCAAACGCAAAACCTGAGTGAGGGTATCTGCCACTTCGGCCACGGTTTCATTAGGCAAGCCCAAAATCAAGTCCATATTGATTTTAGCACTGGTATAAGCGCGCAACTGCTCATAACTATGCACAATATCCTGTGGCGTATGTTGTCGCCCAATCAAATGCAAGGTTTTCTCCTGCATGGTCTGCGGATTGAGACTGATGCGGTCCACTCCAGCATCGGCCATCAGTTGCATTTTCTCTACCGTCAAGGTATCGGGTCTTCCTGCCTCGACAGTAAATTCATAGGTACTATTATCCATCATTTCGCGAGCATACGCAAGTAGCTGAGCAAAATACTTTTCGGGCAAACTACTCGGCGTACCTCCGCCAATATAGACATTTTGTACCTTCAGGTGGTGGTGCTGGAGAAGCTCCTTTGTCGCCTCTACCTCTTTTTTTAAGGCCACCATAAAGGCATCGACCAAGGGCATATTTTTTTCATTCATAATATTGGCAGGAAAAGAGCAGTACAGACAACGTGAACGGCAGAAGGGAACACCAATATAAATGCTGACCGTTTGAGGTGTACTAGTCTTAAGTATCGGCCTTTGAAAAAAGGCGATATCCGTCAAAAGTTTAGCTTTTTGTGGGCTGACGAGGTAATCTCGCTCACATTTTTGCAAAATCTCTGCGCGACTTTTTCCAGAATCAATATAGCGATGAATGATTTTGGTGGGGCGAATGCCGTGCAAGATGCCCCATGGTGCTACCGGTAAACCATAAATTTTGCCGAGCAAGAAAAAGAGATTGAGTTTTATCAAGCGGTGTTCTTCGGCCTTGCTCAAAATGCCTACAATTGGCTCTCTGCGGGATAATACTCTTTTTTCTAACCCTAATTCCCAGCGCAACACAGTCTTGCCCCAAGAGGCAGAAAAAAAATTCTCTATCTTTAATTTCGCTCCGCTGGAACCTTCTTGCCAAGGGAGATGAAAAAGGAGCAATAACTCCTTTATCATCTTGAGGACGATTTCCCCCTCTGTACCGATATCAATACCGGCAATAAATCTATTTTTGTGCACTTTTTTTCTCCTGACAGGCCCGACAATAGCCATAAAAAGTAACTTGATGATTGGTGACTTGAAAACCTTTTTTGGCCAAAATATCTGCTTCCAAGTCATCTAAAAGGTCATCGACAAATTCTTCGACCTGGCCACATTCCAAACAAATTAAATGATGGTGATGGTGTTCTTCACAATCGTTGACATTTAGTTCATAGCGCCGGCAACCATCACCGAAATCATTGCGCTGTAATATTTTCAATTCTGCCATCAATTCCAAACTGCGATATACGGTGGCTAACCTAGTATTCACATCAGAGCGCAACTTCCGATGCAGTCTTACCGAAGTAGACCTCTGCCACTTTCATGGCAGTGTAGACTATTTCTTCTACTCAGCGAGTAGCTACATTTTTCTTCCGCCTATCTGTTGACGCTTGCGGTTTTACTCTCCCTCAAGGAGATAGTCGTTGGGGGTTTCCCCTGCTCTCTTGAGTTTAGGGACTTCCCTGCTAAACATCCATTTTTTTAGCACTTAGGACAGAAAACTGCTTTTTTTCACCTTATGCCATCCGCGTGATTTTTTCTGCTTTCGCCCCGCGAAGCCAGTTTCCTCGCTCCTTTTGGTCACACGGCTTTAGGAATTCAAAGCATTTAACGTAGAGTTCGCACTGCTCAGCAATACGAAGGGCATTTACCCAATCTCGCAGTTTTGTTTATGCAGACGATAGTGAATATCTTCTGCACTAAAATGTTCTCCAGCATTGTCGATGAACATCTGCAAAATAGTGCGCCTCTGAGGCGTTAATTTGCGATGTGGCCCCTGCAATCTATCTGCTAAATCCTGTATAGTGATATTTGGTTTCATTATCATTTTCTGCTACTAACGCTAAAACCGCTCTGCTTATAAAGACAAATTGGTTTTACCGGCAGAGGCGTAACCTCCTCCTTCTTTTCCCCGACATCCGCCTCGTAAATGCCTCTGCCCATCTACGCGACACATAAAATAGTTGGTCGATAATCCTCTCTAAGAACAAAGGAACAGCAAAAAGTATTTTATCCCTAAAAACGGGCTATCTTTCTCCCCAAAGTTCACAAAATAGATATTTTATTCTTCATATAAATATGATATATTCTTATTAGTTCCCATGAACTGAGCTGGAAAGATTGTCAAACTTACCTGTTATTTTAGGAGGGATATCATGTTCACTCATCATTTACGCCGCTATATACAAATATTAGCAGGTTGTTTGTTGTGCGGTATCGGCATCAACACTTTTATCATTCCGGCCAAATTGCTGTCTGGCGGTTTGAGCGGTCTCGCTATTATCTTCTACTACATATTCAAATGGCCCGTCGGGACGCAGTTGATTTTTTACAATATCCCGATTGTCTATCTAGCCTATCGCGTTTTCGGAAAACTATATGCGGTAGATACGATTATCGGCACCATTCTCTTTTCCCTCTGTATTGATTTCACTAGTTTTTTGAGCGCCCATTACTTTGTGCATGATTTAATGCTCAATTCTATTTACGGAGGGCTCATCTGCGGCATAGGTTACGGTCTTATCTTCCGTGCCAGTGCCAATACAGGCGGTCTAGATGTCGTGGGGGCTGTAATAAAAAAATTTTTCTCCTATGATGTTGGAACCGCCATTTTCGGATTGAATTTCATCATCATTTTAGTTGGCATCTTCATGTTCAATGCCAATATCGGTCTTTTTACCCTCATCAGCATGTACGCTACGGCAGAAATGACCAACAAAGTGGTGGCTGGTTTCAACAGACGCAAATCTATCATCATTATGTCTCCGGAAGTGGAAAGAATCGCACCCGTTATCATGCGATACTTACATAGGGGTGTAACATTTTTACATGGCGAAGGTGGTTTTTCCCACCAAGAAAAGAATATCATGTTTGTTGTCGTTACACTCAGTCAAGTGGAAAAAATTCGCACCATTGTTCGGTCTTTTGATAAGACGGCCTTTATAATCATCGTTGACACGGCAGAAGTCAGTGGACGCGGTTTTACCGTGCGCAACAATATTCCAGAAAAGTTGATAAAAATGCGCAAAGAAGAAAACGAAAATGATATTTAGATATGATATTATTATACGGCTCCCCAAAGAGGAGCCGTATATTTTTTGGGTTATTTATTTGTTTGCGAAAATGCTCTTAACCAATATGCTGTGAGGCGAAGATGCCATCAACATCTCTGCGCACAAGACCACTACTGATGGAGACATTTTCTGGTACATATAAGACCATGGTTTTGGTGATGCGTTTCACTTCACCGTTTAAGACATAGCAAACGCCATTGATAAAATCACAGCTACGTTTTTGCACTGCCGTATCAACCATTTCATAATTTACAACTAAAGCGCGTTTTTGCTTCAAAGCATCAGCAGCTTCTTTAACATCATCAAAAGCGTTAAGCGTGAAAACCAAGATGCGCATATCTGGGTCTTCATTGCCCTTACGCTTATTGTGTTTGGTATGCTTAGAATAACTGCGGTTTATCTTGATGTCAGAAATATTACTATCATAGGACGGCGCGGACGCTGCTGCTATCGTTTCGCCATTAGCTACTTGATATTCAGCTGTTTTATGAGCAGATTTAACGACCGGTTTTTCCTCTGCTTCATCTACAAAAGTATCATCTTCCACTTCTTCTAGTGGCATCAGAATATTTTTGACTTTACTAATAAAATCCACTTCTATTTCCCTCCTCATGTCATATTTAATACCATAATAATACCTATACTAATGATACTTCTACAACAAAAGGATTTTTCCTTTTTTTTTCGAAAATATTTTATTATTTATTATTATTTTTTCTCATACGACCGCGCTGTTGTTTATCCAAAATCATTTTGCGAAGGCGAATACTTTTAGGTGTAACTTCCACCAATTCATCTTTATTGATATATTCCAAAGCTTGTTCCAAGCTCAAAACACGCGGTGGAGTGAGGCGAATGGCTTCATCCGAAGAACTGGAACGCATATTGGAGACGTTCTTCTTTTTGCACGGATTGATGTCGATATCTAAATCGCGGGAGCTTTCTCCAACAATCATGCCTTCATAAACCGGCTGATTAGGAGAAACGAACATCGTTCCTCTGTCCTGTAAGGAATAGATGCCATAAGCAGTGGTTTCACCTTTTTCAAAAGCAACTAAAGAGCCACGTGCTCTGCCTGGAATATCGCCTTTGTACGGAACGTAACCATGGAAAACATGGTTCATAATGCCGTTACCTTTGGTATTGGTCAAAAATTCCGAGCGGAAACCAATCAAGCCACGTGCTGGAATGAGAAATTCCATACGCAAATAACCAGCTAATTCGGTCATATTGGACAATTCCGCTTTTCTCGTTCCCAAGGATTCCATGACGGTACCCATAAATTCCTGTGGAACTTCAATGGTCAAATGTTCTACCGGTTCTTGCAAAACTCCATCAATGGTTTTGTAGATAACTTCTGGCTTACCAATCTGCAATTCAAAACCTTCGCGACGCATGGTTTCAATGAGAATGGAAAGATGTAATTCGCCGCGACCAGAAACTTTAAACGTATCAGCCGTTTCGGTTTCTTCTACGCGCAAGCTGACATTAGTTTCTACTTCCTTGAAGAGGCGGTCTCTCAAATGACGAGAGGTGACAAATTCACCTTCTTGTCCTGCAAAAGGACTCGTATTGACACCGAAGGTCATGGAAAGGGTCGGTTCATCAATGCTAATGGTCGGTAAAGCTTCCGGACATTCTACATCGGCAACGGTATGACCGATGCTGACCTCACCAAGACCAGTCATAGCGACGATATCACCAAGCAACGCTTCCTTAACGGGAATTCTCTTCAATCCCTGATAGACGAAGAGCTGGCCAATCTTAGCCTTCTTCTGTACATCGCCGTCGATGATGACAACATTCTGTCCTTCTTTAGCTTTACCACGCATGATGCGACCGACAGCGACACGACCGACGTATTCATCAGAATCCAAGGTGGTGACCATGATTTGTAAAGGACCATCTGCATCACCTTGTGGTGCTGGAATATATTCGAGCAGTAAATCCATCAAAGGTTGCAAGTTGTCGCTTTCTTCCTCCATGGACATCTTGGCAATACCGGAGCGAGCAGAAGCATAAACAACTGGGAATTCGAGCTGTTCGTCGTCAGCGCCCAATTCGATGAATAATTCTAAGACTTCATCATAAACTTCATCAACGCGTTGGTCAGGACGGTCAATTTTATTGATAACAACTATTGGTTTTAATTTCTGTTCGAGGGCTTTTCTCAAGACGTATTTGGTCTGTGGCATCGGACCTTCAAAAGCGTCGACTAAGAGTAAAACGCCGTCAACCATGTTCAAAACGCGTTCTACTTCCCCACCAAAATCGGCATGGCCCGGTGTGTCGACAATATTAATTTTGGTATCTTTATACATGACAGCGGTATTCTTAGAAAGAATAGTGATACCGCGTTCTCTTTCCAAATCATTGGAATCCATAACTCTTTCTGCTACTTGTTCATTAGCGCGAAAAATATGGCTCTGTCTCAACATAGCATCCACCAAAGTGGTTTTGCCGTGGTCGACATGGGCTATAATGGCTATATTTCTTAAATGCTGATTGACGCTCATAAGTCCTCCTCTTAATTAAATGTGCAGTTTAGTTTGTAATCTCTGCACGGCTTCTTCTGTATTTTCTCTGCTATTAAAAGCGGTTAAACGAAAATAACCTTCTCCCGAAGGACCAAATCCGGAGCCCGGTGTTCCCACTAGATGAGTTACTTCTAATAATTTATCGAAAAACTTCCAAGACGACATGCCGTCTGGAGTTTTTAACCAAATATAAGGCGCATTGACACCGCCTATATACTCAATGCCGATTTTTTGTAAGCCAGCACAGAGCAATTTGGCATTTTCCATATAATACTGAATGGTCTGCTTGATTTCTCGTTGTCCTTGTTCGGTAAGAACAGCTTCTGCAGCCCGCTGAATGATGTACGGCGTGCCGTTAAAACGAGTGGCATGACGACGCTGCCAAAGCTGGTGCAAGCTGACCTTCTCACCAGTCTTGGTATATCCCATCAATCCTTTTGGCACGACTGTATAACCACAACGCATGCCGGTAAAACCTGCCGTCTTGGAGAAAGAACGAAATTCTATTGCTACTTCTTTAGCGCCAGCCACTTCGTAAATGGTACGTGGCACATCATCTTCCGTGATATAGTAGGAATAAGCAGCATCGTAGAGGATAATAGCCTTTTCTTGACGTGCAAACTCCACCCACTTTTCCAGTTCTGATTTCTTTAAGGCTGTACCAGTCGGATTATTGGGCGAACACAGATAAATAAGGTCGACGTGTTCCTTAGGCAACTGCGGAACAAAACCATTTTCTTCCGTACACGGCATGTAAACGACACCAGCAAATTGCTGTTTTTCTGCATCATACAAACCAGTTCTGCCTGCCATGACATTGGTGTCAAGATAAACCGGATAAACAGGGTCGCTGATGGCGATGACATTGTCTAAGCCGAAAATTTCTTGGATATTGCCACAATCACTTTTAGCACCATCACTGACAAAAACTTCTTCTGGTGTCACATCTACGCCCCTATTCTTGTAGATAGTGCGCACTATGGCCTCACGCAAAAAGGCATATCCTTGGTCTGGTCCATAGCCACGAAAAGTGTCTTTCTTAGCCATCTCATCGGTGGCTTTATGCAAGGCATTGATGACAGTAGGAGCTAAAGGTTCCGTCACATCGCCGATACCGAGGCTAATCACATTTGCCTGAGGGTGTTCTGCGCGAAATTGCTTCACTCTCTTAGCAACTTCGGCAAAAAGATAGTTGCCTGGCAATTTCAGATAATTTTCATTGATTGATGCCATTTTTTCTCCTGCTGACATAAAACCACGGACTTCTGAATAGTTAACTTTCGTCAACAAATAACTGTCCATGAGCAGAGGTGACAGCAGTTACCCGCCTTTCAAATACTACTTTTAACCTCCGACTGCCCCTGCTCAGTTCGAAGGTCTGTACCTTATTGACATACTCCCCACGGCTAAAGCCGAGAGATTATGGGATATTAGCGAACCTTGCCTACTGAAATAGCAGGTCTTACGAGTTCTCTCCACAATGGACAATGCCCTGCCCATTTTTATGATTAGATTTGTATGTTATCTTGCTCATGCCTATATAATAATGTGCAGATATATAACTTACAACTATATACTATAATCCACCTTCAATTTCTTACGCAAATTCGGTGGATATGCCTTATATCCTCATGCCTAAGGGCAGGGGCTTTACGGCACTTGTGGTAAATGCTACTAATAAGCACTTAACGGACAAATCCGGCTCACCAAAAGATAAGCCGGATTCGTCTAATATTATTGATGTTGTTTAGCTACTTCTACCAACTGAGCAAATGCTTCGATATCATGAACAGCTAAATCAGCCATCATTTTTCTATTTACTTCTACGCCGGCCTTAGTTAAACCGCAAATCAAACGGCTGTAAGAAATGCCATGGATACGAGCAGCGGCATTGATACGGGCAATCCAAAGTTTGCGGAAATCGCCTTTTTTAGCTCTTCTATCTCTACGAGCATAGTAAAGCGCTTTCATTACTGTTTCATTAGCTTTTTTAAACTGTTTGCTTTTAGAGCCCTTATAGCCTTTGGCTAATTTTAATATTTTTTTATGGCGTGCATGTGCGGTCACGCCGGTTTTTGTTCTTGGCATTTATGTGAATCCCCCTAAATTATCTTTTATTAAGCGTATGGCAACATTCTGCTAACGCGGTTGTGGTCATGGCTTGTAATAATGGCAGCTTTTCTCAGATTGCGTTTGCGTTTCGGAGATTTACTTTCTAAGATATGGCTTTTGAAAGCCTTGTTTCTCTTATATTTTCCTGTGCCGGTTACAGAAAAGCGTTTTGCTGCTGCACGGCGTGTCTTCATCTTTGGCATTATTAAATATCCTCCTTATTTAGCTCGTGGCGCTAGAATCATAATCATATTTTTGCCTTCGAGCTTTGGCTCTCTCTCTACTGTAATATATTCTTTCAGAGCATCAGCTACTTTTAAGAGCAAATCTCTGCCCAATTCTGGGTGAGAGAGCTCTCTACCGCGAAACATGATAGTAACTTTTACCTTATTACCATCATTAATGAACCGCAGTGCATTTTTCGTTTTAACATCAAAATCATGTTTTTCAATATTAGGACGCAATTTCACTTCTTTAACGGTGATAACCTTCTGTTTCTTGCGTGCTTCCTTTTCACGTTTTTGTTGTTCATAACGATATTTGCCAAAATCCATGATACGGCAAACAGGCGGTTTAGCCTTTGGTGCCACTTCTACTAAATCTAAATGTGCTTGTTCCGCCAAAGCTAGGGCCTTATTTGTCGGCATAATGCCCAACTGCTCACCATTCACGTTAGTAACACGAACTTCTCTTACTCTTATTTCATTATTAATTCTCAAATTATCTTTGCTAATAAAAATTCACCTCTTTCAAACCAAAATAAAAAAGGGCGACACAAAGCCACCCTCTATTCCGAAACATAATTTTAACCCGTCAGACTATCCATCTACAGGTGAGAAGTGGCAGCTTCTACTTAAATAAGCAATGACTATAATACTACACTACACATAAATTGTCAACTCTTTATTTTGCGGAAGTACTTGCTTCAGCTAAATTTACTTTCACACTGTGGGCAGTGGTAATAGTGGAAACGGCATGCTTGTAAATCAACTGCTGTTTACCATCATTTTCGATAATGATGGTAAAATTGTCAAAGCCGATGACTCGCCCTCGCACTTGAAACCCATTTAGTAGATAAATGACGACATCGACATTTTCTTTGCGAATCTGATTTAAATAATGTTCTTGCAAATTGATTGATTTTAACATATTTTTTACCTTCATTTAAACTTCTGCTGGAAAACGCTTCCCTACCAAAGCCTCCAACTCCGCTTTCGCAGTGGAAAAATCTTTATTCTCTAAAGAAATCCAGTGAATGTAAGGCATCTTACGATACCAAGTAAATTGACGCTTAGCAAAGTGCCTCGTCGCTTGTTTAGTGGAAGCAACTGCCGCAGAGAAATCACATTCACCAGCCAAAAACTCGTTTAACTGCTTATATCCCAGTGACTGCATTGGGCGGGCCGTGCGCGGAATGCCATCTGCTAAAAGACTTTCCACTTCTTCTAACCAGCCCGCTTGCATCATCTTATCGACGCGAGCATTAATCCGTGCATAGATATGCTCACGCGTTCGAGCAAGACCGATTACTAAGGCATCATAACACACCTCATGGGTCGGTACTTGCCACTTAGGTATTTCGCCAGCATGCAGTACCTCCAAAGCTCGCATGATGCGCGCAGAATCATTCGCCTTCAAATGACCAGCATAATCTGGCGCTTTTTGTTGCAAAAGGGCATAGAGAAACGGTAGTCCCTCCTTAGCCAAAAGGGATTCTAGCTCTGCCCGATAAACTAGGTCTGTTGGAGCCTCCTGAAAAGCGTAATTTTCCAAAAGCGCCTTGATATAAAGACCAGTTCCGCCAGCTAGTATCGGTATTTTGCCAGCGCGATTTATTTTGGTCACCAATTGCCGAGCTTCCCGGCAAAAAGTGGCAACATTATAATCGTCACGATAAGAGCAAATATCAATGAGATGATGGGGAATTCCCTGCCTTTCCGCCAAGCTGGGCTTGGCCGTGCCTATATCAAAGTGGCGATATACTAAAAGAGAATCCCCCGAAATAATCTCCGTCTTTAAATCCTTGGCGAGGGCAATACTCAAATCGGTTTTTCCGACTGCCGTCGCCCCCAAAATGACAATCAGTTTTTCCATGGGCTTTTGTGCCATCGTCACTTCAATTCAATACTGGTGTCAGGATTGACGACATGGACGTCGACCATCGCCAGTTTTTCTGCCATCTCTTTAAATTCATAGGGGTCTTGTTCTATAGAAGGCCATGTATTATAATGCACTGGAATAACATTGTGAGCATTGAGGAATTGAGCTGCCCGTGCGGCATCCTCTTTTCCCATCGTATAATTATCGCCAATTGGCAAGATGGCATAGTCGATACGTTCCTTGGCGCCGATAATCTTCATATCGGTGAAAAGAGCGGTATCACCGGCATAATAAACTGTCGGACCATCTTTGAGAACAATGACATAACCGCAAGCAATGCCACCGGCTACGCCACTACTGTGTACGGCCAAGGTCATGCGCACCATGCCAAAGGGAAAGCTCATGGAACCGCCAATGTTCATTGGGCAAGTTTTCACACCTTTACAGAGGGAAAGAACCTCCGGTACAGCGATAATAGTGGCATCATTATTTTTAGCAATTACTGCCGCGTCACCTAAATGGTCAAAATGAGCATGGGATACCAATATGTACTGGCATTTTACATCTTCTGCTTTTACCTTGGTCTTAGGATTATCAGTGAAAAAAGGGTCTACCAAAATAACACCGTGTCCTGTTTCTAAAGAAAAACAAGAATGACCATAATAATTATATCTAATCATTATAAACTCCATTCTGCCTAACGGCAATAAATTTACGTTCTGCCCTTGTTATTTTACCATATATCAAAAATAGTTACAAAATGACTTTTATAACGCTCCACATCTTCATTCATAACGCAGGAGTATTATACACGACATTTTTAATAAATCATTCATAATATGTTTTTCTCGCCCCAAGTAATGCCTAATTATCGGCAAAGAAAAATAAAGAAAGGAAAAACGTTGCTCCGTGAGGAGAAACATTGGTATAAAGATATGCAAATTTTTACTCTCCCACAACTAAGCATTGACCTTGCCGGTAACAATCTAGCTTCCCCCAACGAAGAAACTCTTTTATTGATAGCGGGAGGAAGAGAGCCTGCTCATCAATGGCTAAAAACAGTTGCTAGCAAACGAAAAATCTGTTGTGCCGATAAGGGAGCTGATTACTGCCGAGCCTTATCTACACCGCCTACAATCTGGGTGGGAGACGGCGACAGTTGTGCCATAGAAACAGCGCATTGGTTAAAAGAAAGCTGTCCGCATCAATATCCTCTCCCTCGTGCCAAGGATTTTACGGACAGCCAATTTCTCTTAGATATAATAGCCCAAAATTTTGCCCCTACTAGCAATATTCTCATCACTGGTGTGTGGGGCGGAAGGTTCGACCACCTGTACAGTCTCATCTTCACTTTGGCCAAATTCAGCCAAACGCACCCTTATCTTTGTTGTGCCGATGATAAAGAATGCCTTTATTTCTTACCGCCCAAATGCAAATTGACCTTGAACTTTCACAAACCGCCTTTGGCCCTTTCATTGCTACCTATAAGCACTATTTGCCGAGGAGTAACTACCAGTGGTACTTTTTGGAATCTCACTGCAAGTGAACTAAAACGCGACTTTCCCTATGCAATAAGCAATATTCTCGCCGAAAAAAATCAACCATGCACAGTTGAGCATCAGTCTGGTCTGCTCGCTGTCTACTGCAGTTGGCAAAGTTAATCAGCTGAGATTTCCCTGAGAGCTATTTTGCAAGAGCGCTTCTTTTAACTGTTCTTCGATTTTTACCAAGCTGGCCTCTGCTTCTTGACGCTTCTGGCGACCGTCTTCTTGGATTTTAATGGTTTCTTGAATAGCACTAATCAAATCGTCATTCACTTTTTGCAAAGTTTCAATATCCACTATGCTTCGTTCATTGGCTTTAGCTACCTCAATGCTATTATTCTTGAGCATTTCTGAATTACGTTTCAAAAGCTCATTAGTGGTATCGTTAATGCGCTGATTGAGCTTAACTACGCGTTCTTGGTTCATCAAACCAAGAGACATGACCATCTGATTTTTCCATATCGGAATGACATTATATTTAACATCTTGAATCTGTTCTACCAAACTCTTGTCATTGTTCTGCAAAAGGCGAATTTGCGGCGCCGTTTGGATGGCGACCGTCTTGCTGATTTTCATATTGTGAATTTTCTGTTCAAAGCGATTAACCTTGCTTTCAAAGTCACGCACGACCTGTTCGGCCATCGGATTGTTGGAATTGGCGGCTTCTTGCTTGAGGCGCGGTAAAACCGTTTCACGCATCTGGGCAATTTCTTCTTCTCCGGCCTGAATATAGAGCTCTACTTGTTTAAAGTAATTCAAATTTTTATCGTACATGTTGTCAAACATCTTAATATCCTTGAGCATATTGACAACCGCTTTATCGAGTTCAATTTGAACGCGCTCAATCTGAACAGAAAGCTTCTGATAGGAAGAACGCGCTTTGGCAATGCGATTTTCTACTTTGTTGACAAAAGGCAACTTTTGCCAAAAACTCTTCTCGGAATCATCAGCACGGAAACTCTGCACATCATGCAAAACATTGTTTAGTAATTCACCAACATAGCCACTGTCACAAGAACGCGTACCCGATAAAATATGATTAGAAAAATCGGTCATTTCTTTTTGAGCCTGCACGCCGTACTGCAGGGTGTTAACTGTATCCTGTAAATTAATGCTCGCTTTAATGGCCTCGATTTTCTTCCTATCTTCTGGAGAAAATTGTCGCGTCGTTTCTTCCACCTTAGCGATTTCTTGCACAGGAGTTAATGCTTCTTGTTGCGGATTAGTTACCTGTTGCTGTTTGGGAACACTATTTAATAAATCGTCTAATTTAATATCACTTGTCTGGTTCATATTCATCCGCCCACTAGGGGCACCCCTTTCATTTTTCTAGAACATTATTAGCGCCGTGGTTGATTATAGGCGCGGTCAAATTCTTCCGTCGACATGAACATATACCGTAAGCCCTCGATTATGCCAATAATTCCAGGCAGAGAGGTCCATGACAACAAAATGTAAAATACACCTTGAGCCGTCTTGTGCAGATAAAATTTATGCACACCAAAACTACCGCCAACAATGGCCAAGGCAGCCGCCAGCCACTTGTTCTTTCTCTCTCCGTCAACACGTTGAATACTAGCATAAACAGAGCCATTCTGCTGATACTGACTATGTGCCAATTCTTTTTCCAAACAGTCTATCCCCTGTTGTTCAAATTGAGGATGATTAATATGGTTTGATGGCAAAGGAGCTGTCCGTAAAACATCAGTTTGTGGAAAAGGCGCTGTTTTATCAAAATCAGGCGCTATTTTTGCATTTTGCTGTGCTGATTTTTCAGTCCGTGCCTTTTTAGTATCGATACCATCTGTGCGCAAAATATCATCTACGACTTGCAGTTCCGCTTCCATATCCATAAATTGGTCGCTCATAATCTTTTTTAATTGCTCCATATAGGCTTCGTCAAAACTCTGCAAGGTATTTTTCATGCGCTCTTTCATGCGTTGTACTTCCGGCAAATCGACCGCCATTTTTTCCAATTCCAGATATTTTTGCGAGATAAAAACGGCCTTATCCTGATAATAATCAATATAACGTTGCGCTAACTTTATCTTCTGCGGATACTTTTGTAAATACTGCAATATATTGTAAGCAACCCCCTGCATTTTGACTAACTGAGCCAAAATAGCAGGGTCTTTTATTTTCTTTTCAATTTCCTGAATGGTATTGAAATCATCTATCGCCTTTTTAAAACGCTCTGCTAAGAATCTATCTTCCTCACTCTTGCCACTTGGCAAAGATAACTTCAATTTTCCCTGACAGGGATTTTGAGCCATCAGATTGGCATGCACATCATATTTTTTGCTCCGCTCTAATAGCAAGGTCGAAACGACAAAGATGACGAAATTAGCTACCACTCCTGAGATACTGCCTTTAAAAATAAAGCCGACAGAACCTATAAAGGACAATACGCTTAAAGTTTTCCAAACGATACTGTAATTTTTCATCTTTACACCCCTCGGCTTACCAAAAATATTTTTGTCTCATATTATATTGCAAATGAGCTACTTCCAACCGCAAAAAGACATTTTCTCTTACATAACGAATTATTTTTCTATGACATTCATCATGAGGGCGGTGGAACACTTTCATTATATCATAAAATGGACCGCACAATTATCTACCTATAACATCGCAATCGCCAAGAAAAAAAGATTGACTGCTCATCTATTATGCAAGGAAAAAGTCCTTAAAAAAACAACAATAGATTAGACAGAACATCTTCTACTTTTCGATACTGCCGTATGCAACCTTGCTATAGCGCCCACCAGACAATTTTATAAATCCCAAGCGCGCAAATTCCCGTGAACGCGCATTCTCTTTCAAAATTACACGCCTTTTGGCCACTCCGCACGCTAATTTTACGGCTTCCAAGGTAAGGGCTTCTTTTTTTGCCAAAGCGCGCAGCGGGTTCATGGCACTGCTCTCCGCAAAACCATGTCGAAACATGGGGTCAAAGTAGACGACATCAAAACTCTCCTTTGGAAACTGACGCAGATAGTCCATATGGTCACCCGCCAAAACCTGTAATCGAGAAATCGCTCCCTGCCAGCGTTTTTCTCTACTTGCAAACTGTTTTAAACCACTGCATAAAGCGATAGACCAAAGAAAGGAAGCCTCAATTCCCACCACTTCTACATCGGGAATAGAGGCCAAAACCAAGGCATCCGCAGCTAACCCTAAAGTACAATCCAAAACACGCATACCGGAGCGTAATTGCATCGCCTCTATAAGGCGGTCCTTTTCGCCCTTTTCTAAACGCTTGCGCCGAATTTCCGCAAGACCAGGATGAAAAAACAGCGTTTCGCCATCCGGTAAAATTATCTCCGTCCGTTCTTCACGCAAGAGCAAAATACGATATTGAGGATAAAGCACCTGCATTTCTGCTAAGGAATAATGTCGGCGCGGTAAATACGGCACCTGATAACATTTAGCTAGAGCCTGCGCTTCTTGTTGCCGAAGTTCACTCGCCTTACGGCTAGTGGTCACGAAAAAAAGTTCTTCATCCATCAATCACATCACCCGCTTAAACATCTTAGCCAAATCGTAGTGCGTAAAACGCAACAAGGTGGGGCGACCATGCGGGCAGGTATAGGGCAATTTCGCGTGCAGTAATTCCTCTAAAATCATTTCCATCTGAGCAGTGGTCAGCCTATCTCCTGCTTTAATTGCAGCCCGACATGCCGATACGGCAATGCAGTGATGCTTTATCTCTTGTCTAGTTGGCGCTACATCGCTCTCTAAACGCGTTAGTATCTCCTGAAAAGTTGCCAAAGCCTCTTCCTGTTGTAAATCAGCTGGAATGGTCATCAAACGCACTTCTTTTTCGCCCGCTAATTCCACCTGAAAACCAAATTCGGCAAAAATCGCCTTTTGTTCAGCCACTAAATTGTACTCCTCAGGCGAAAGAGAGATAACCTCGTGAAAGAGAAGTTCTTGCGCCAAAACCTTATCAGCATAACCAGATAAACGGTCATATAAAATGCGCTCGTGCGCGGCATGCTGGTCTACTAGATACATGCCTTCCTTCCCTTGTGCAACAATGTAACAGAGGTCAATTTGTCCGAGGGGAGCCAGTTTTTCTTCTATAGGTGCACTTTCTCGCACCTGTTCTACTGTTTCTCCTCCAGCTGAGGCCACAGAAGACACTTTTTCTGGCATTTGTTTCGCCTGTACCGGTTGAGCCTCTAAGTAGCGAATATTTTTGAGGGCATAGATATCTTCCTTTTTTATACTTTGAGAGGAAGGACTCGCCGAAAACAACGGTGCAGTAGCCTCCGAAAAAGTAGTTGGAGAAAAAAGTGAGCTATTTGGTACCACATTTTCTTTTTGAGTGCGCTTTTCCAAAAATTGCGGTACGGGAGCGGCATAATCACCCAAGTTAGCAGTTTCACCACCAGTGATGGCATGAAAAACAGCCTTATGTACAGACCGAAAAACAAAGCTCTCATCGGCAAATTTTACTTCTGCCTTTTGAGGGTGAACATTGATATCGATATCTCGCCCTGGCAAGGTGAGAAAAAGCAAGACAAAGGGATAGCCTCCCTTAGGGAGAAGCGAATGATAGGCCTTATCCACCGCAGCATGAAGCAAACGATTAGTGATAAGCCGTCCATTGACAAAAAAAGTCTGCCAACGCCGATTTCCCTTTAGCAAACTGGGTTTACCAATGAAGCCACTTACAGAAATATCGCCATCTTGGTAGGAAAGGGGCAATAATTCACGGCGTACTTCCGCACCATATACGGAGGTTAAGACAACAGACAAATCGCCTTGTCCATTCGTCAACAAGCCGATTTTTTTATTATTTATCAGTTTCAGTTGCAACTGGGGTTGAGAAAGGGCCAATTTTAAAACACATTCATTTATCTTATTATTTTCTGTATTGTCCGTCTTGAGAAATTTCTTACGAGCGGGCGTATTAAAAAACAAATCTTCCACCAAAACAGTAGTACCGACTGGACAACCAATGTCCGTTTTTTCAAGTAATTTTCCGCCAGAAATGACGATTTTTGTTCCCAATTCGGCCGTCTTAGGGCGCGTGATAAGTGTAAATTTCGAGACGGCGGCGATAGAGGGAAGAGCCTCTCCGCGAAAACCAAGCGTACTGAGTTCATCTAAATCGGCGACGCTCGCAATTTTACTGGTAGCGTGGCGCAAGATAGCCATTTCCGCTTCCTCACGATTCATCCCACAGCCATTATCCGTAACGCGTAAAAACCGCCCACCACTAAGACTTTCTACTTCAATTTTATCTGCACCAGCATCCAGTGCATTTTCTAATATTTCCTTGAGGGCAGAGGCTGGTCTTTCTACCACTTCCCCAGCAGCAATTTTATTGATGGTATCTTCACTAAGCAAATGGATTCTATTCACCGTTTTTCCTCCTTTCCTTCACTTTTTTCTGCAATTTATACAAATAATTAAGGGCCTCTAAAGGTGTCATACTGACAATATCTTGTGCTAAAATTTCCTCTTCCGCCCACGGTTTTTCCACTTGAGGAACGGTTTTTTCTCTGTTTTCTCCTACTGGAATTTGCGTTTCTATAGTAGTAGGGTTATTCTCCGAAACGAATTCCGCAAAGGGCAAAACAGGCATTTCCACAAGCCCTTTTTTTTCTACTTTTTCTCCGCCGTTTTTTTCTAGGTCGGCGAGGATACGCTCGGCATTTACAAGCACTTTTTCCGGCAAACCAGCCAATTTGGCTACATGTACGCCATAGGATTTATCGGCACTGCCTTGGATAATGCGCCGCAAAAAGCGTACTTCCCGCCCCTTTTCTTCCACAGCAACGCAATAATTCTTAATGCCTTTTTCTCGTTCTAAAGTAGTCAATTCGTGATAATGAGTGGCAAAAAGTGTCTTTGCCTTGATATCTTCCGCTAGATATTCGACCACTGCCCGTGCAATACTCATGCCATCAAACGTACTCGTCCCGCGCCCAATTTCGTCTAAGATAACCAAACTATGTGCGGTGGCATTCTGCAAAATATAAGCCACTTCATTCATTTCCACCATAAAAGTACTCTGTCCACTGCTCAAATCATCGCTGGCACCAATGCGCGTGAAAAGTTTATCCACTGGCGTAATGACAGCTTCGTCGCAAGGGACGAAAGAACCAACTTGCGCCAAAAGAACAATCAGTGCCGTCTGACGCATATAGGTAGATTTTCCCGCCATATTAGGACCAGTAATCAGCAAAATACGATTTTCTCCAGCATCTAAATAACTATCGTTCGGCACAAAGAGTTCTTTTTCCAAAAGACGCTCTACCAAAGGATGCCGTCCTTCTTTAATGCGAATTTCTCCCGTATCGGTCAGACTAGGGCAGACATATCCGTACTGTAAGGCAGCCTCAGTTAAGGCCGCTAAGACATCGACTGTTGCAATGGCCTGTGCCGTTTCTTGAATACCGACTAATTCTTTTTGCACGGCAGAACGAATCTCCCAAAACAAATTGGTTTCTAATTGCAAAACCTTTTCTTCCGCTCCCAAAATTTTCGTTTCGAATTCTTTCAATTCGGGCGTAATGTAACGCTCTGCATTAGCTAGAGTTTGCTTTCTCGTATAATGAATTGGCACCTGTGCTAAATTAGCGTTACGAACTTCGATGTAATAGCCGAACACTTTATTATAAGAAATCTTTAAAGACTTGATGCCCGTCGCTTCTCTTTCGCGCTTTTCCATCTCTTGCAAAAGCGTGCGATTGTTTTTCAGCAGATAGCGGTAATCATCTAATTCCTGATTGAAACCGTCCTTGATAATATTGCCATCGCGAAGGAGAAAGCCAGCATTATCCGAAAGGGCTTTTTCTAGATAGCTAGTCAACTCGCGGTAAATCTTTATCTCGCCATGCAATTGTTTTAAAAGCGGTGCCTTGGCCCCCTGTAAAGCCCCTTTCAAATTGGGCAAAACAGCTAGCGATTTTCTAATAGCGAGCATATCGCGAGGATTGGCTGTACCAACATCTACTCTAGTCAAAAGGCGCTCAAAATCGTAAATTTCGCGTAGAATGTTTTGAACATTCTCTAGCATAGAATAATCGGCCTGAAAATTCTTGATGGCCTCTTGCCGGCGCACAATTTCCTCTTTAGACAAAAGCGGATATTCTAACCATTTACAGAGTAGGCGACTCCCCATTGCCGTGCGCGTAAAATCGAGAATGGAAAACAAAGTATCTTTCTTTCCGCCATCGCGTAAATTATGAGTTATTTCCAAATTACGCAGGCTAAAAACATCGACTGCCATATGCCTAGAAGCATCCAAACGACGTAAGCGATTTAAATTGGCCAAATCGCTCTTCATATTATCGTGCAAATACTGTAAAAAGGTGGCCAAAGCCTCACGCCCCACTACTTCTTGAGGCAATTCAGTTGAGGCAAAATGCTTATTTAAATAGGGAGAGGCAGAAATAACACCAACTGTATTTAAGACCGTCTTCGTCAAGCGTTGTTGCCAAAAATCAAAAAGCGGAGTGAAATGGGAAAGCGGTTCTGTGACGAGAATTTCACGCGGTAAAAGGCGATAGAGTTCGTCAAAAAGGGCATTTTCCGCCTGCCTAGCATAGACGGCATAAAAACATTCGCCCGTAGAAACATCCGCCCCAACCAGAGCAATCTGCGTATCTGTGCCGTGTAAAAGGACAATATAATTATTCTGCGTGCCAGGAAGGGCACTATCCGTCAATACCGTCCCTGGCGTCAAGATTTTAATGATTTCTCGCTTGGTCAACCCCTTGGCCTTCGGATTGCCAATTTGCTCACAAATAGCCACCTTGTAGCCCTTTTGCATCAATTTGTCGAGATAGGTTTCCGCCGCGTGATACGGCACACCACACATGGGCGTGTCGCTGCGGTGTGTCAAGGTCAAATCGAGCTCCTTGGAAATCTGGATGGCATCTTCATCGAACATCTCGTAAAAATCGCCTAAGCGAAAGAACAAAATTGCTCCTGGTGCTGCCTTTTTCATCTCGAGATACTGGCGCATCATAGGGGTGAGATTATTTGCCTTCGTCATCGATAATCCCCTTTAACAACCAAGTTTGCGCCTTTTCAATTTTAACGGGTAGAAAATCTCCGACTTGCTCCTGTCCGCGGTATGGCCACAGCACCAATTTATTGCCATCTGTACGCCCAGTATATATTTCCGGATTGTTTTTGCTCGGGCCTTCTACCATGACACGTACCGTCTTACCCACGTAAGCCTGATTTTTCTCCAAACTGATATCGTTTTGTACATCCATAAGGGCCTGTAAACGCGCTTTTTTTACTTCCTGTGGCACCTGTTCTTCCATGGTGGCCGCCGGCGTGCCAGAGCGTGGCGAATAAATAAAGGTATAGGCCGCATCATAGCGAATTTCCCGCAAAGCATCTAACATGACAGCTTGGTCTTCCTCTGTTTCCCCAGGAAAACCGACAATCAAATCCGTAGTGATGACCGCTTCTGGTACGGCTTGGCGCACCTTCTTCACCAATTCTAGATAACGTTCTAAGGTGTAACCGCGGTTCATCTTCCGCAAGAGCTTATTACTAGCGTGTTGTAAGGGCAGGTGGAAATGCGAGCAGATATGCTTACTCTGGGCGATGACGGAGATGAGTTCATCGCTAAAATCCCGTGGGTGCGAGGTCATGTAGCGCACTCTTTCTAAGCCAGAAATAGCATCTAATTTAGCTAATAACTCTGGAAAACTCGTCCCTGACAAATTCTTGCCGTAGGAATTGACATTCTGCCCTAAAAGCGTTATCTCTTTCACGCCCTGTTTTGCATAAGCAGCTGCCTCGGCTAGAATATCGGCTTCTTTCCGGCTGTGCTCGCGTCCACGCACATAGGGGACAATACAGTATGTACAGAAATTATTGCAACCGTACATGATGGGAAGCCATACGGATTTGGCATTTTCTAGGCTGGGCGGAGCTACCTCTTCTGGCTCGCCTCCGTCCGCTGGCGCCAAAGCCACAATGTGTTGGGGATGATTGCTCAGCTCCAAAATAATGTCTGCTAATTCGTGAATTTTATTCGTCCCCAAAACAAAATCGATATGGGGAGCTCGTTTGAGCAATTTTTCCCCTTCTTTCTGTGCCATGCAACCGGTCACACCAAAAATGAGCTCCGGATTGGCCGCTTTCAGGTGCTTAACTTCACCGATTTTGCCATAAATCTTGTTTTCAGCACTTTCACGCACGCTACAGGTGTTAATTAAAATTACCTGCGCCTCTGCTAGTTCCGTAGTTGGTTCATATCCTAATTTATGTAATTCACTGCCCATGCGCAGAGAATCGCTTTCATTCATCTGACAACCGTAGGTTAATATAATATATTTTCTCACACTTGCACCTCAATTTCTCATAATCAATTATTTTCCTATAAAAGGTTTCCTTCCTATTATAGCATAGCAAAAAGGCAATAGGACAAATTGCTTCCTAAATAGCTAGAAAGTCCTTCCTTCGCCCCAAACAAGGTGGGCGAGCAAAAAATACTCAGCCATAATAAGCATTTTATGATAAATCATTTGTAAAAAAAAGTAAATATTAAAACCAACAAAATATCTATATATTAGATATTGGAGCTAATAATACAAATGCCACCTTATTTTCATACTCACCTTCTCGGGGAAAAAAGCTCTAATAATAGGCAAATGGCAAAAAATTATAGCCCCTACCAATAAAAAATCCCCCTATAACGGGGGTAAGGAAAAAATTATAGCTTAGCTATCTTGATTTTCTGCTTCAATATTTTCAAGATTCATTAACGCACCGAAAAACTCTTCCCTTGCTTTTAAATCTTGCCTTTCTTTTTTTAAAACCCGTTTCGAAGTGAATTGGCTATAGGCATTTTTCATTTTCTGCAAAATAGTTTTGTCAGCCTCGCCTTGCGTTTTTCCTTCGTGTTCTTGAACAAGCTGTTCTACCACCTCTACAAAATGGCTGTAATACAAATAACTAGTTAGCATTTCGCGATAACAAAATTCTTCGGCCGGAGAAGCCGTCGTCCTTACAAATCCACGAATACTCACTACATCATCACCAAATTCGTTGATATAATCTTCCGTTAAAATCTCCACACCTTTTTTCATAAATCTATAATTAGAATACGCCTCACTGGGCCGTTTTTCTCCGACCGCCTCTAAAAAATCTGCCATTGCCGCAGCTAAATGCCACAATACCGTGCTCATATCTCTAATGATGGTCATATTTTCAGCACTTATTTCTATATCTTGCATTGTCATCATTTCCTTTCTACATATTAAATAATCAGCAAAACTCCTCTCTAATATGCTACTCCGAATAAATAAAAAAACCAACCTATCTTAATAGCCATATTCAATAATTTTAGAACTAGAGGTAAGATTAACTGACGAGAAAAGCCGTTTATCTGAGAAAATAATTTGGCAAAAAACATTTTTTTTAGTATACTGGAGTAGAAATCGCATAGGGTCAACTAATAAAAATTTACCGCAAGCGATTTTCAAAATGCCTTACCTACGGCATTTCTTTAGTATAATG
>JAHHSQ010000017.1 GCA_020025135.1 Pectinatus sp. | reverse complement strand
CTTAAAATGCTGGCCCAGCCAATCTCCTGCTTATATCATGAAGGAGATAAAAGGCGCTTCTTCTCATGTATTAAGAGATGAATTTCCTCAACTAGCTGGCATGTCCAGCCTTTGGACAAGAAGTTATTTCGTTTCTACTGAGGGTAATATCAGCAGCGAAACGATTAAAAATTATGTCGATATGCAAAAGACAAGAGGGTGAATACAATGCTTAAGACTTATAAGTTTAAGCTGTATAAATCTAAGCACAATAAAAAACTTCATAGGCAAATCAATGCGGCTGGCTTGACTTATAATCATTGTATCGCCCTTCACAGGCGGTATTATCGTCTGTATAAAAAGAGCTTGAAGAAAGCAAGGCTACAAAAGCACTTGACCAAGCTCAAGAGGATAGCAAAGTTCAGCTATCTTTTAGAATTTGGCTCGCAGGCCGTTCAAGATGTGGCTGACCGCATAGAATTTGGTTATCAGAAATTTTTTCGCAAGGAAAATAAGAGACCGCCTAAATTCAGAAAGGTTAGCAAGACAAAATCATTTACGCTCAAGCAAGCTGGCTGGAAATTTGGAAACGCCCGTTTAACGAGTGTCGCGATATCCAAAAAGTGCGTAAAGACATCGCTAGATTGCACCGTAAAATCGTTAACCAAAGAAATGCCTTTCATTGGCAACTGGCAAAAGAATTATGCGCTAAATATGCCATAATCTGCCTAGAAGATTTGAATATGAAATGGATGCAGATAGGACATGGCAAGAAAGTAGGCGACTACGGCTTTGCTGTCTTTATCACTATCTTAAAGTATGTGGCTCTTAAACATGGCACGACTATTGTCAAGATTGACAGATAGTTTCTATGATTGTGGCCATCAAAATAAAGCCGTAAAAAATGTAAGATTAAGAGTATGGATTTGCCCTGAATGTGGCATCTACCATGAAGATAGAGATAGAAATGCGGCCAAAAATATATTAAGAGAAGGCCTTAGGATGATTAATAAAACGGCTTAATCATAAACATGGGCGGGGCATTGTCCATTAAGAGAGAAAATGTAAGACCTATTCATCTAGCATGAAGGCTATTTTCGCTTGTATCTTAGAATCACACGAATTTATTCGTGGGAGTATGTCAAATATGACAGATTAGGGAGAGGAATTTCTATAAAGATGGTTAAAAGTAAATCTTTTTCTTGCCTTTGGATAGACCAATCTTTGTATTGAAAATAGTGCGGTGCTTTACCTAAATCATTCAAAAAGGATAAAATTTGGGGATAATTGCCAACAATTTGTAAATTGGCATTTTCTGTAGCCCCTTTTTCATTTTTTATTTTATCTACATTTAAGTTTATTAGTTTTAAATCTTGTTTGTTTATTGTAGCAAGGAGGTGTTGTTTGAATTTTTGGGAAGAAGGAGCCGTGATAGTGCGCCAGTATTCATTTCTAGAAAGACAGTATTTGTAATACTGACGTGGATTATTTTGCGATTTTTGGATGAAATTTTCTAGTTCTTTTATTTGATTTTGGAGCGTGAAATTAGTCTGATTTACTTGTGTCAATTTTTTTTGAAGTGGTTGAAAGAGAAAAAAGTAATAAGAGAAGATTAAAAATAAGCAAGTAAGAAAAATTGATAGATAGAATTTGCGAAGAGATATTTTCCAGATAAATTGCAATATGTGTATTCTGCTACTCTAAATAAGGTTATACCCATTTTACAAGTTTTATTGCCTAGATAATTTGTCTTAATTTCCAAAAATTGTTGAATAGGGCGGATATTTTGATGAGTAGCTTTTCCTTTTTTAGTTTATTATTAGTGTTTAGCTTTTATATTTTTTTGAAGGTATTCTCGGTGTGATGCGTAATTTTTTTTATTTTGTGGTCAGATGTAGTTTTTAAATTTTGGTTTATTTCAGTAGATGTTAAATAGATTGTTCTTTCTTAGTGAATTGGGGCGATATTTTATATTACAGGCTTTATGCAAGAAGGCTAGATAAAGTAATAGAAATTTTAGGTGCAAATTTTTCTCTCAAAAATGCCTAAGTATTCGGTGCAAGAAGGAGCTAATTTCTATTTGCTATGGTGTCAGTGCGGAAATGAAAGTTAATTTTGTCTGATTTCGTAACTAATTGAGTACAATGCAGATTTTTCAAGAGCGGGATTTTCTGTAAAGTTTGTTCGTAGTTGTGCATGAGTTTTTTGTCATTACATTCGCCTTGTAAGAAAAATTGACCGTTGTCTACTCCGCAAGAGAGAAGCGTTATACCGGTAGGGTTAATACTAGATAGAGCGGTGAGATAAGCAGATGGAGTAGGTTGAGATGGTGGTGAAAAAAGGAGTGCTGTTTTCTGTAATTTGGGTAATTCCGCATGAAGTAATTTCCACTTTTGAAATAATTGATATTGGTGGTGGCGTTGCGCTAAAATTTCTGTTTTTTCATGCTGGATTAGCTCCGCTTGAACTAATTTGTAGTGAAAAAAGGTAAAAGAAATCAGTATGCTTAATGTTAATAGCAAGGCAGTTAATTTCCCTAATAATAATCTTTGGCGGGATAAAAAGGGAGCTTGAAAGAAATAGTATTGTGAGTTGTTAAGGATGGATAATTGTTGGAGAGAGGAATGAATGGCGGGGTGAGGAAGAAGGGGAGAAGCAATGAGTGCTTGTTCTGTTAGTTTGTTAGAAGCTGAAGGTGGCAATTGTGGTATAGCACCAATGATAGTTAGACGATTAGCAGTGAGGGCGGAGATATTGTCAAGCAGTGATTTTGGACAAAGAAAAATATGACCTTCGGAGAAGTTTATTTTACTGGGGACAAATACACCATAGCAATCACCGTGTTGCATAGTTTGGAGATGCCATTTTAAGGCGTTTTTAATTTGTTTTTTGTTTTCTACGGCAAAGGTGTGGGCATAATGCTGATAATCGTATTTGTTTATCATGACAATAGCTGGAGCGGGAGAAAAATTATCAGAAAGATATTGCTCAGTTTGTAATTTTTCCCTGCTCAGGGTAAAAAATTTATCGAGTCGCCAAAGATGTTTGTTTCGAGATAAGTAACAGAAATAGATGACATCAGGGAGAGGGATAATGAGGCAAAATTGAGCAGGCAAGGAAGTAATATTTTTTAATTTTTGAGATATTTTATTGAACATTTCGAGTCCACCGTATAAAGAAAAATTTTTCTTCTTTCTCCTGAATTACTAGATAGCTACTTTTGCAGATATTGTGGCCGATTATTTGCCCTTCTAGGATAAAAGTAGAGGTTGCCATATCAAACATGGAAAAATATATTTTGCAGAGATAGCCGAATTCTTCTTTTTCCCATATTTTTCTCCTTCCGTAAAATTTGCTTTTTTCTACTTTTTGCCGAAGTAATTTGTAATGTGCTGGTCCTTTTTCCCAACCACTTAGTAATAGACGCAGTTGGCGCTGGAGCAGTGTATTGGCTTCGATGGTCTTTATCGAGAGTTGATTGGTGCGTTGTTCAATGCGGTAGTGAAGATGTATATGAGTGAGAATGGCTAATATGAAGGAAAAAAATAGTAACCCATAGAGGGTGGTAAAGCCATCTTTATTGCGTAACAAGGGCATCACCTGCAGAAAGTTTTTGTACAGCCGTTTCTAAGACGAGTGGTTTTTTTATGTGGAGAGAGTTAGCAGTAATGGTGAGCAGATAGACCGCCGGTTTTTGTTTTACGCTTTGAATTTGAAAACTGATGCCAGTGGGAAGAAAATAATTGCCGTCGGTGAGTGGCTGATGATTCTTATAAATGCGCGTGTACCACATCATTTCTTCTTGTCGATAGGAGATATATTGTAGATGTGGTTCTTGTCCTAAATAGCGAGTGAGATGTATTTCTGGCAATTTACCTGCAGTTATTTGAATGTTTTCTGCATGGGCGATATCTTGACAGATGCTTTCACAAGCTAGGCGTAGCTGGGAGCGTAATTCTATATAGGCTATTTCTTTCAGGGCCGATTTCATGCTCAAGATGAGCAGGGAAGAGAAGGAGATAAAAAGGAAGCTATTAATCCAAAAAGCGAGGGATGTTTCTACAAGGTGTTCACCGAGGGGCGTTAATTTTCGGCAGTTCGCGTTGCAACTTCTCGCCGTTTTCGACGAGTTCAGACTATATCTTTTCCCTCGGGTGAGAATGAGGGTGAAACCGCTTCCACACACTGGTGTGTACTTCTTAGGTGAATAGTCGTTGAACGTTCTCCTGTTCGGAGCTTCGCTGCTGATTGCCGATTTTTTAGGGGGAGGATTTAACCGTACCTTATCCAATTAATTTTTTTACTTTCGTTACCGTCACAGTAATTTTTTCAATTTGCTGTTGTGGTTTAATTGGCTTTACGGTATTTCAGCAATTCGATTTCGTTGATTTCACACTAGTTACCCAATGTGCCTACTAGTTAAAATTTCTAATAGAATGAATCCACGCTGATTGATAAAAAATTTGGATATGGGTTTTTTGATAAACATAATTTATCCTTTATTTTAGAAATTAATAAAAAAGGAGATACTTTTGTGATTTTAGATTATTTGTTTGCCAGGATATTTCCACAAAATGTTCTTGTTTTTTGTAGTGAAATACTCCATGCGGGCCATTTAATGTCCCTTGGCGAGGGTGCTGCTTTAGCAAGGAAATCTTTTTGGCTAAATGGACGGCTATTAATCGGTTGTCCGATTGTATTTGCCAATTTCGAAGAAAGGTGAATTGTTGAAAAAGCAAGAGAGAAGAGCTGAAAAAGAGAATAAACAGCAAAGAACGAATTAGGGCAAAGCCTGCTGTTTTCATTGCAATCTCACTCTCCCAGAAGAATTAATAGTTATTTTGTGCTGAGCTTGGGCATTCTTTATCTTGATAGTACAAGTGTTTGTCGTAGTATGTCTATCTAGTTCGAAAGAAAACAAGTAGCTACGATTGAAGTCAATTTTAGTATCTGCTGGAAAAGCATATTTTTCTGCTGAACCGTCTTTATGGGTGATGATATAAATGTTATCTTTTATTTTGATATGGGGGTAGGATTTCCATTTTTTGCTGATTAGATACTCTTTTTTATCGGAGGCATAGCACTCGGTTTGTAAAAGACGAATATTTTGTAGAAAATGATAACTTTGTAATTTGAGGTGAAAGCGTTGTAAACATCGGTAATGCGGTATTAAACTGAGGCTGAAGAGTGATAAGATAAATAGAACTAAGAGCAGTTCAGCTAAGAGGTGACCAGATTTATCCTTGGGAAAAAGATTTAATAACCTAAAATTATCAGAAAATTGGGAAAAATAAAAACGATAAAGGCTCCTAAGGCGAGGAAGAAACCAAATGGTAATTTTTTTTGGGAAGAGAAAATTGTACCTGTAAGGCATGAGAAAGCAAAAATATAACAAAAAGCTAAAAATGTGGCTAATAATACTGCTAAGGGCAACAGGGGAAAGGGGAGCCAGAAAGAAAGCGCCAATACTAATTTTACATCACCTCCACCCAATGAATTGGTGAATATATACGGGCCAAGAAAGGTGAAAATAGAAAAAATTAATGAAAAAAAGATATTGCCCCAATTATAACTAGAAAAGTAATAAATTTGATAGCTTATTCCCAAGATGGCCAAGAGAAAATTATAAGTATTGGGTAGTTGTAAGAAAGAAATATCGTGATAAGAGAGGATGGAAAGCAAGAGGAAAAAAATAAAACAAAAGAAGATGTAAATTATATCCATGATTTTCTGAGGAATTGTTATTTAGTGGGAGAAGGAGACGATGATTCGCGTTTTTGGCCAAATTCATGATAAGCTTTTTCTTGACAGAGGGCAGCATCGCGGTCTTTGTTCAAGGTATAGGCAGGACTTTTAATATTTATAGTGGTTCCATTGCGCAGAAAACATCGTCCTTTGGGAGGAGTGGCGATGTTTTTGATGTAGGGAGAAAGGTCTTTTTGTAAATCATGGGGAGCAAAACCTTCTTGGATGATGTGCATATTGATGGCCGTATTGAGAGCGGATAAATCGGCTTGTACTTTAGCTGTATTGGCCATGATGATGGCTTGCTGAAAATGTGGTACAGCTACAGAGGAGAGAATGCTCAATATCACCATGACTATGAGCATTTCTAGCAGAGTAAAGCCTTTTTCATCAGCGATAAATTTATACATTTTTATTACCTCGCGTATTTATAAATTTATAGTGTCAAAGAGAGAAAAGAGGGGGAGAAAGAGCAGGAAAAGTAAACCTGTAATGAAAGAAGCAAAGACGATAAGGAGTATCGGTTCTAATAATTTGAGAAAATTTTTCTGCCAGCGTTTAGTTTTATGAATGTAAAATATACTAACTTGCTCTAGGGCAGAGGTTAAATTGCCAGTATTTTCTCCGATGATGAGCATTTGTTTTAGTAATGGTGGCAAGTTGGTATATCTACTAAAAGCGGCAGAGAGTGGAATACCTTTTTGGAGAAGACGTAATACTGGTGGAAGGATGGTTTTTAAATAGGGATTGGGGGGATATTTGACTAGAAGTGACAGTGCTTTTTCTAATAACACATCTGCTCGTAAAAGGCCGTGTATAAGCAGAGCAAATTCTCCATAAATAAAAGGAGTAATTAATTTTGCTCCATAGGAATGTTGAAGAAGAGTATGAATGATTTGATATTGGATAGATGGGCGTTTGAGAAAAAATATCAAGGGAATACTGGTTACAAATAGGGTAATGAAAATACATAAAAGGTGCTTACTATTGATATTTAAGAAGAATTGTAAATAATTTGGTAGCGGTATGGATAGAGTTTGAAAGATGGAGACAAAGTTAGGAAGGACAAAGAGGAAGAGCACGACGGTACTCACTGCTGTTGCTAGAAAGAGAAAGGTAGGATAGATTAAAGCCTGTTTAAATTGTTGCCGAAAATCTTGTTGCTGTTGTAATTGTCTTATTGCAGTTTGCAGAAAATTGCTGATAGCACCACTTTCTTCACCTAAATGGAGTAAAGCCAAAATATAGGGGGGGAAATAAGGGCAATTTATTTTAAGAGCTTGAGAAAGCGATTGCCCGAGAGAGAGCGTTTGAATGAGATTAGGGAGGACGATGCGCCAATAGCGAGAATGAGTTTCAGCTTGCATGATTTTTAGGGCCGTGATAATGTTAATGCCAGAGTTTAAAATGAGGTGTAATTCTTTTAAAAAATGGAGGACGTTTTGCCTAGATAAACTATTTTGAAAATAAAAAAATGAACAATATACCACTTGGAGCTGTAATATGCGATATCCGTAGCTGTTTAGTATCTGAAGAGCTTCTTGTTTGGAAGAGGCCAATAAACAACCAGATTTTTTCCCAGATTGGTCATGGTAAATTTGATATTTATAAAGAGGCATTTATTCTCTCCCTTATTTTACTTAGGGATATGGCCATTGTCTGCATCCCGATGGCTGTATTCATTTGTAGATGTGTGTAAATGTGTTGGTATTTCCCTTGAGAAATCAAATTGGCGATGGCTGGAATATTAAAGAGAATTTCTCGGGCACAGACTAGTCTTTGTGCTGTGTCTAACAATAATTGTTGACTGATGATGGAGCGAAGTAACATGGATATTTTTTGGCGGAGGGCGTGTAATTCTTGCCTTGGGAAAAAGCTCTCTATGCGCAGTAAGGTATTTATGGTATCGGCAGTATGTAAGGTAGCGAAGACAAAATGACCTGTTTCTGCCACCATAAGAGCAGTAGCCATAGTTTCGCTGTCGCGTATTTCACCGAGCATGATGATATCGGGGTCTTCACGCAAAGCTTCTTTTAGTGCTTCAGCAAAAGAGAAAAAATCCTTTTTATAGGACCGCTGGTGAATGAGAGAGTTTGGAGAATGAAAAATGTATTCGATGGGGTCTTCTAGGGTGATGAGATGAATGGATTGTTCATTCAAATGATGTTGAAGAAGGCGAGCCATGGTGGTTGATTTGCCGGAATTGGCAGGACCAGTAATTAGAATTAAACCTGGTTTGGCAAAAATTTGGGGATAGATGTGCAATAGTTGTGGCGATAATTGACTGATTATTCTGTTAATTATTCGCAAGGAGAGGCATAGAGCGCCAGAGCAGATGTAGAGATGTAGGCGCATAGGCTGGTTAAAAAGGATAATATGAGAATCTAATTTCCATTTTGTACTTTCTGACCAGCTAGAATTTGGTAATAGATAATGCAAAAATTGCGTTATTTCTAGTTGAGAAGGGTGGTAGCTTGGAGTGAGGGGTTTCAGTATTTTTTCTTGTCTATAGAAAATATTATTTTTAGTAGTGATATGGATATCGGAAATGGGTGGATTCATGTGCAAGAGTTGGCGCATAATTTGGATAATTTTTCCGTTTAACATATTTTTAAGGACCTCAGTTCTTGCAGAGAAATTTCCCCACGCTGAAATTTTTCTTGAGCATCGGCTTGGAGGGAATGAAAATTGCGTTGGAATAAGAATTGTGTAATGTTGATATTACCTTTTTGGAGTTTGTTGATATCAATATTTTTTTTGAGAAAAAGAATTTCTTGAATGGCAATTCGGCCTAGTGTGCCAGTGAAATGGCATTTTTCACACCCTTGTCCGCGATAAAAAGGAGGAGTTAAGGAATGTTGGCATAAAAATTTTTCTTCAGAAGTAGAAAATGAGGTTTGTTTAGTTAGACAATGTGGGCAGTTTCTTTTTAATAGTCGTTGAGCAAGGATACCTAGTAATGTAGCAGAAAGTAAGTAAGGTGGTAACCCCAGTTCTAAGAGACGATAAATGGCATTTATCGCATTAGTGGCGTGTAGTGTTGATAAGAGCAATCGACCTGTTAAGGCAGCGCGCAAGGCAATAATAGCAGTTTCCTTATCGCGGATTTCACCGAGCATAATGATATCGGGGTCTTGGCGGAGTAAGGAGCGGAGAATTTCTCGAAATGATAATCCAAGTTGGGGATAAATATTGATTTGGTTAATGCCGTTTAGACGGTATTCCACAGGGTCTTCGATGGTAACGATATTTTTTTGGGGGGAGAGCAAGGTCTTGAGGGCAGCATAGAGGGTGGTTGTTTTGCCAGAGTTTACAGGCCCAACGGTAAGAAAGAGCCCGTTATTATGGGTGAGAATGTCTTCTAGAATTTGTAGGTTAAAGGAAGAAAATTGCAATTCTGAAAGTGAATAACAGTGATTAAGTGTGTTCAAGAGGCGTAAAACACATTTTTCACCGTAAATTAGACGGATAAAAGAGAGCCGAATGTCGATTTTTTCCCCTTGATATTGGAAAAAGAAGGAACCATCTTGTGGTTTTTTGCGTTCAATGGTATTGAGAGAAGCCATGACCTTGAGGCGGGCGATAAGCAGTGGATGAATGGCTAGAGGAAATTTGCCGTAGGTGAATAGTTCACCATCACGGCGAAAGCGAATAGCCAGCTCTTGAGCATTTGGTTCGATATGAATGTCACTAATATTTTCGCGGAGAGCTGTTTGGACAAGGGTATCTATAAAGAGTAAGAGGGGGGCATTTTGAACATGGATATCAAGAGACTCAGCGTTATAGATTGGCGTGGAGCGGAGAACTTGTTTGGCTAAATTATTTAGGCTAGCTGTCATTTTCAGCACTCGGAAATTGTTGCCTTTCGCCTCTTAACGCTCCTAATAAAGCCTCATATAAAGAGGCTATGTCTGGTAATAGACCTGTCCATTTTTCTAAGGCAAGAGCTCCCTGAGCTGCTAACATATAGGCGCCATTACTGGTTTTTAGATTTAATGCTTGCGCATTTTTTAGAAGGGGTGTACAGATAGGATTATAGATACAATCAAAAACAAGGGCCAAAGAGGGCAGAAGTTTTAAATCTATAGCTGGCAAACAGTCAACATAAGGTGGCATTCCTAGTGGTGTGGTATTGATTAAGAGGTCTGTATCCTTGAGAAAAGTATTGAGAATTTTACTTGAATAGGTAAAAGGTTTTAAATTGATAGAAAAATTAGCTGGAAAGGAAACACAGAATTCTTGCGAGCGTTCTAATTGACGACTAACTATGCCGATAGAAGTAAAATTAGCGTTTAAAAGGGCAGAAACTACAGCGCGCGCAGCACCACCAGTTCCCAGGATTGTGACATTCGGCAAAACATGACGATAATGAAGGTGCTGTAGGGAGAGGAGAAACCCGGGGCTATCGGTATTGTACCCATATAATTTCCCATTTTTTTGTACTACCGTATTGACAGCGCCAATTAATTTAGCGGTGGGGCTAATTTCATCCAAGAAGGGAAGAATATTTTTTTTATGGGGAATGGTGACATTAAATCCGGCAAAATTTAAGGCTTTGAGGCCAGAAATGGCTGTGGATAGGTGTTTGGGTTTTACTAAACAAGCCGTGTAATGATAATTGAGATTTAATTTATGGAGTGCTAGATTTTGTAAAAAGGGAGAAAAAGTGTGTTCGATAGGGTCCCCAATAACGGCGAGATTTTTGGTTTTTCCGTCGTGCAATTTGTAAACCTCCAAAAAGATAGAAAATTTTGATAATTAGAGTATAACATAAAAGAATATAATTGTATACAATTTAACGACAATTAAAAAAATATTTTTTAATACATTGCCTTTTGTGTGGTTTTGTACTATAATCAGTCGTATAAAAAAACGCCTTGTGTTATCGCGAAATGATAACATAATATCAGTTCAGTGTGATGAAAAATATATGACTTTATCATTGTATTGAAATTGATATTACCGGATGTCAACCGCGAAATAGCGGTGGTAGAGTGTTGGGAAAAGAGGGGTTTAGAGTGAAAATTACAATTGTCGGTGCAGGAGCAATGGGGTCTCGTTTTGGGTATATGTTAGATAAGGCGGGAAATGAAGTTACCTTGGTGGATAAGTGGCCTGCTCATATAGAAAAAATTAGAAAAGACGGCTTAGCTGTGGATGAAGAAGGAATTAAACATCAAGTTAATTTGCCAATTTTTTATCCACAGGAAGCGACTGGTGTGCCAGATTTGTTGATTTTATTTACTAAATCAATGGGGTTAGTGGGAATGTTAGAAGAGGTAAAGCATCTCATTGGCGAGAAGACCAAGGTGCTGTGTCTTTTAAATGGTTTAGGGCATGATGAAACCTTAAAAAAATATATTTCTCCAAATAATATTATCATGGGAGTAACTTTGTGGACAGCGGAATTAAAAGGTGCAGGAAGTGTGTTGCTCACTGGTGATGGTAGCATGGAAATACAAAGCTTTTGTGAAAAAGAAGATACCAACGCTCTCGCAGATGTTGTAGCTACCTTGAATGAAGCTGGTTTAAAAGCGCACATAAGCTCGGATGTTATATTCTCCATTTGGCGGAAGGCTTGTGTCAACGGTGCTTTAAATGCAAACTGCACTATTTTGGATTGCAATATCAATCAGTTTGGTAATTTGCGAGAAACACATACGTTGATTAGACAGATTATCGGAGAATTTTCTGCCGTAGCGAAACATTATGGTATCAATCTAGAGGTAGAAAAAATAGCCAGTGGGATAGAAGCAATTTACGGAATAGACCAAGCTGGACTTCATTACCCATCTATGCATCAGGATTTGATTCAACATCATCGCTTGACAGAAATAGACTATATCAATGGTTATGTGGCTAGAAAGGGCAGAGAATTGGGAATTCCCACACCGTTTAATGAATTGATTACTGTTTTCGTTCATGCCAAGGAAGAATTGTTAGTGCCCAAAGCGTGATGATATTGTGTTAAGAAAAGGTTGTTAAGAAAAAAGGATTAGCCATTCGGCTAATCCTTTTTTTAGTATTTTAGACCAGTTTGTAAATTGCAGTCGGAAACTTCAGCGATAGGTGGTAGTGTGACATCGCGTAAGACCCATTTTTTAAATTCTGGGAAGCCAACGCGGTCAACAATGTAACCGAGGTGTTCTTTTCCGCCTGGAGCATTGCCGTTCATATATTTCTGAATAAAGGAATAGGTATTAGAAATAATTTTTAGAATACTTTCTTCGTCGGCCCATTTTATAAAAGTTTGAGCGAGACGCGGATTTTTTTTGCCAGAACGGCCCAAGGCAGTGAGCATAAAGTATTTTTTCTGGCTACGGGTCCAAGCAGCGTTCGGACAAACTAAGACACATTCGCCACAGCCAATACATTTTTTTTCATTGCGACGTGGACGGAAATTGACGGCTTTTAATGCTCCGACGGATTTTATGTTACAGGTGCGACCACAGGCACCACAACTAATACAACGGTCTTCTTCTAAGTGGGGCAAGGTCATGCCGATAATGCCAAAATCATGCATGCGTACTTTGGCACAATCCATGGGACAACCGGTGATAGCTACTTTTAAATGAATATCATTGGGGTAGATGAGTTTATCTATTTTTTTCGCTAAAGTGGCAGTATCAAAGCAAGCGTAAGGGCAAACGGGAGTGCCGATACAAGCCGAGATATTTCTGGTACCAGCAGCTGGGTAACCAGCATATTTTTCCTTTTGGGGAATATCACAGGCTTCGATTAAAGGTTGTAGTAAGGTATTTACTTTGGAAATGTTGGCAAAATCGATGCCAGGAATTTCTATGCCCTGTCTGGTGGTTAAATGGATAGTCCCATTGCCATATTTATCGGCTATTTCTTTTATTATTGGCAGAAAATGGGCGTCAAGTTGTCCGCCTGGAATACGGATACGGGATGCTGTAATTCCGCGTTGAGTAGTGATGCGAAAACCATTTTTTTTCAATTTTTTGGTGTTTATATCCATAATTGGAGTCTCCCTTAATCAAGCATATGCCGAATTTTAGTGTATTCAAATACTGGGCCATCAGAACATACGTAAATATCTTCGATGCGACAATGACCACATTTTCCATTTCCGCAACACATCTTGCGTTCTAAAGAAAGCGTGATGTTGCTAGCTGGTAAGCCGAATGTCATCAGTTGCTCTGCACAATTTTTCATCATGGACGCAGGACCGATGATTACTGCTTCGGTATTTTGGGGATTTTTTAATGGTAAATCGGCTATAAAATCGCTCACTAGACCGATATTAATGTCATCTGATTTGATACCAGATTCAATGGCTAACAGCAAATTAGCATTTTGGTGCCAGGTGGCAAAATCATCTTCGTAGAGGATATTTTCTTTGTTTTTAAATCCAGCGATTATGGATAGGGTAGTATGTAGTTCGTTATCGAGAAGGTATTCAATAAGACAGCGGGCGGGAGCAATTCCCGTTCCACCAGTGATAATGACGACGTTTTTATTGTGATAGCGGTGCAGTTGAAAGCCGTTTCCGTAAGGGCCACGTAGTAAAATGGTATTACCAATACAGGAATTGATGATTTCGGCAGTTACTTTACCTACTTTGCGAATTGTTAGTTCGATGTAATCGCCAGCAATTCTACTCACTGAAATGGGGACTTCGCCAAATTTGGGCACGGAAACTTCAAAAAATTGGCCAGGTTTTACCAATTTATCATTGTAGGAAATGCGAAAAGTGTATTCTTTATCGGTATTTTTTAAGATGTCAATGACTTTGGCAGGGAAAGGAAGATACATATTTTTCATTATTTTCTCACCTCGGAAATGGCGTCATCAATTTTTTTGAGGCATTCAGTAAAGGAAATGTATTCTGGACAAGTGTCGTCGCAACGACCACAACCGACACACATATTAAAGCCAAACTTTTCTTTGAAATATTTAATTTTGTGTAATACTTTAAAGCGCATGCGTTGACTTTTTTGGGGGCGATAATTATTGGAATTAGTTTTAGAAAAACCATCTATCATACAGGAAGACATGATGCGACGGCGTTCTCCTGTTTTTTTATCTTCACTGTAAAAGAAGTCTTGAATGGTAAAGCAGGTGCAAGTTGGACATACTAAGGTACAGCGACCGCAGGCGAGACAACGGTCATTATATTCATCCCATAATTTACTTTGAGCAATATCTCTAGTGATTTTTTCTGCGGGTGGACAATGAACTGAAGTGGTGTTAGTGGTGACAAAGCTAGGAGTTACAGGTACTTCTTTGGTAGCTAGTTGGCGACAAAGTGGAGCTAGTTCATCATTCTGGCAATTTATATAGTAGTTCCCATTTTTCAAATCAACGCTAAAGGCGTAGGCATCTGTTTTGTTAGTGCCCATGGCCACGCAAAAGCAATTTTCGAAAGAAGATGGGCAACCAATGAGGATAAATTTTACTTTTTCTCGTATTTTAGCGTAGTAGTAGTCGGGTTGGCCATTTTGTAAGTAGATGGCATCTTGGACCTTAACGGCATGCAAATCACAACTGCGTAGGAAGATATAGATATTTTGCGGTTGGACAGAGGCTTCTTTGATTTCGTCCTCAATGAAGTAGAACATGGTTTGAGAAACAGGTGTTAGTATTTCTTTAAAGGAGAATTCCGATTTTTTATCTAATACTAAATCCGCTCTACTCGTTATTTTGCCGTAGCGACAACAATCTGTGTCGGCAAATACGCCACCATTTTTATATAATTTAGGGCCATAGATTAAAGAATCTGTGTTTAATTGCTTTAGTAGAGTTTCAAAAGCGAGTGGGTCTAATACAAATCCCATAGTTACACCTCGTATTTTTTAATTTATTGAGTGGTGAGACATTGATAGGCACTGTTAAATAATTACAATTTAATAAATTAAACTATATTTTAATTATAACAAATTAATGTATTAATTTATATCGAATAATTAATAAAAATTGTTGATAACAAGTGGAATGCATTAATATTGTATCTATGATAAAATATTTATGTTTACCTGTTACAATTTTTATCAGACGCAGAAATTTTAATATAGAGGTGATATATATACATAATTTGTAGATATGAAGCTTTGGATAATTGCAAAATTTAAATTTTAATGAAGGGTAAAATTTTTATACAGGTAAATAAGGATTTGCAATATCAACAATAATGTGAAATATATAGGCGTCTGGATTTTTTGGGGGGGTGTTTTTTTGTAAAATGGAAAATAAAATGTATAATAATAAATTATCAAAATATGTCTATTTTACTATTATTAAATTTACTCAATCATTAATTTGATGATGGCTAAGCTTAGTAAGCGTATAGAGAAATTTGTACGTAGTCATAGATTTTCTATGCGATGAAGAAATTGAATTGCTGGGAAGGCATAAAGCTGGTTATACCACAACATAAGGATTAAAAAAACTAAATGTGATGGTGGCGAAAGCAGAAAAAAATAGCCAGATGATATATTGGTTAAAACCTAAGTTATTATATAAATTGCTAATCAGCAGCGAAGCTCCGAATAGGAGAACGTTCAACGACTATTCCTCATGAGGGAAGTAGGTTAAAAGCGATTGTTAACCGAAGTGGTTTCGCCTAAGTCTTTTATATTTTAGATAAGGATAAGATATAGTCTGTACTTTAGTGAAAGCTAGAGAAGTTCTAAAGAAAACTGCATAAAAGGTAGCACTTTTATGTGAACGATAATTTTGTCATATAGGCAAAAACAGATTGCTTGCTATTGGATATAGTATGTATAAACTTAATATGTACTCATTTATGACTGGTGATGATTATGGTTTTGCCATTCAGCAACACGCTAGTATCAATTTAGATTTGATTAGGTCAGTTATTGATAAAACAAAGATAATGTATTTTTCGTGGTCTGGAAGAATATGGGGAAGTGCATTGACGTTCTTGTTTACTAGCATAGAAAAATCACTATTTGTAAAAATAAATACTTTAGCATATTTGCTATTTATTTTACTGGTTTATATCAATGTCATTGGTGGATTTAAAATAAATTTTGTTGTTTTATTGGCTATCAATTTTTCTATGCTAGTATTTTTACCGTGTTATGGACAAGATTTTCTTTGGCGTACAGGTGTGGCAAATTATATGTATCCACTCATGTTAAATTTGATTTATCTATTTTTTTATAGGTACTATAAAGGCCAAAATATATATAATAATTACATTTGTCTTTTCTTGTTTTTCTTCTTGAGTTTGGCGAATGGTATTACAAATGAAAATACTTCTATTGATATGATTGTTTTTACAATATTATTGATGTTATTAGAAAAACAAAGCAATCATAAAGTACCCATATACATGTGGGTAGGGTTGATAGGAACGTTCATAGGTGCTTGTATTCTTTTGGGAGCACCAGGGAATTTTGTGCGTGCCACACATTTCCATTATCATTTGTTAAGTAATTTGCGTACCAATATAAATGCCCTTTTTGAATATAAAATTATGTTCATCCCCTTTCTTACCTTTATGCTACTATATGTTAACAATGAGAATTGGCAAGATAGGAAAGAGGCTTTACCGTATGCAATTGTTTCTATAATTGGAGTTTTAGCTATGACGGCATCTCCGGTTACTTTTGGTGGTCGTAATGTTTTGAGTAGTGTTGTTTTGATGGTAATTGCAGCTGGTATTCTCTATACAAAATTGGATTTTGATAAACGGACTATTAGAAATAGTGCAGTAATTTTGTGTATTTTTCTTGTTATGGGAAGTACAAAGCTATTTCATCAAGCGAGTGTGCAATTAAAAAATTATAGTCAATTAAATCAAGAAAATTTAAGATTGATTGAACGGGCAAAAGAACAAGGTAAGATAGCAACTATTTATATTATACCTTGCAATACAAGATTTAGTATGTTATATGATAATGGAAATATGGATTTACAGCCAAATAAAGATTTAAATAATCCAGTTAATCGTTCTATGGCTGCTTATCTTGGTGTAAATGGTATAATAGCTATTTATAAATAAAATAAAAAAGCTGACAAAGAACTTCTTTGTCAGCTTTTTCTTATAATACACGGAATTTATCTAGAGGCCAGAAGACTAAAACAGCTTTTCCCTCGATGAGATTAAAGGGGACAAATCCGACATCTGGAAAACGGCTATCTTCAGAGTTATTGCGATTATCACCCATGACGAAGATATGTCCAGGTGGTATTTTCGTCAACGGATAAGTGCCGAGAGTGGTATCCAAAATATACGGTTCATTGAGCAGTTTACCGTTCACAAAAACGTGACCGTTATCGATTTGAATGGTATCACCAGGTAGGGCAATTACTCTTTTGACAAAATTGCGACTGTGGTCTTTTGGATATTCGAAGACGATTATTTCACCGCGATGGGGTTCGCGGAAATGGTAAACAAATTTATTTACAACTAAGCGTTCGCCAGTATAGAGGGTTGGTTGCATGGAAGGTCCATCTACAACATACAATTCAACAATAAAGTGGCGAATAAAAAGGGCTAAAGCAATAGCTATGAGAATTGAAATGACCCAATCTTTGACTTCAGAGCCTAAAGATTTTTGCATGTTAAACCTCCGCAAAATAGTAATCACCACTTGACATTGTCAAGCGGTGAACTTTTTCTGTATATGATTAGCGTTTTTCTTTAATACGAGTTGCTTTACCAGTGAGGTTGCGCAAGTAGTACAATTTTGCTCTGCGAACAATACCTCTACGAACAACTTCAATTTTCGCTAAACGCGGAGAATGAACTAAGAAAGAACGTTCTACGCCGATGCCGTAAGAAATACGTCTAACGGTGAACATTTCTTTTACACCGCTACCCTGACGAGCAATGACAACGCCTTCGAATACCTGAATACGTTCATGAGTACCTTCGACAACTTTTACGTGTACGCGTACGGTGTCACCTGTTCTGAATGAAGGGATGTCCTTTCTCAACTGTTCTTGTTCTAACGCTTGGATGATGTTCATTTAATTTCCTCCTTAAATCAATCGTTCATGGCCATAATTACTGCCAGAGGACCGACTGTAATACCTTAACATTCTATCATAAACTATTTAGAATGGCAATCGTTTTTTATTTCCGCTAAGAGAAGATAATCATCTTCTGTCAGTACGGTTTTCTCTAATAAATCAGGGCGATTTTCGTAAGTTACTCGCAACATTTCGCGTCTGCGCCAGGTGGCTATATTTTGATGATTGCCAGAAAGCAATACTTCCGGAACAGATAGATTGCGAAATTGTCGTGGTCTCGTATATTGTGGGTATTTCAGTAATCCATTGTAGAAGGAGTCTCGGCTGGCTGATTCTTCTGAGCCGAGTACACCTGGAATCATACGCGCCACGGCATCGATGACGAGCATAGCGGGCAATTCACCGCCAGTAAGGACAAAATCGCCAACTGAAATACATTCATCTACTAGATTATCTAAAATTCGCTGGTCAAAACCTTCATAATGGCCACAGAGAATAGTTAATGCAGGATATTGAGCTAATTCATAGGCCTTTTTTTGATTAAAAACTTTTCCCCCTGGTACCATGGCGATGACATGACCTGGTATTTTTATATCTTCCATGGCAGCGAAAAATGGTTCTGGTTTGAGGAGCATACCGACATCTCCACCGAATGGAACGTCATCGACATGATGATGCTTGTCTGTGCTGTAATCTCGCGGGTTGACAATGTCAATGTTTAAAATATCTTTATCTATGGCTCTTTTTATCATGCTTTCTGTCAAGGGTCCGGAAAACATTGCTGGGAAAAGAGAAAGAATATTTATGTGCATTAAATTATCTCGGGGCGAATGATATTGATGCGACCATTTTCGATGTCTATTTTTTCGACGTAGCGTTTAATGGCCGGAAGCAGCAATTCGTTTCCGTCTAATTCTTTGATGACGTAGACATCATTACTGCCGGTTTTAAAGATATCTTTTATTTTTCCCACGAGAGTATTTCCTTCATAGACATTTAAATCGATGATATCAAAATAATAATATTCTCCTGCTTTTAGGGGGGAGAGGGAGTCCCTGTCGATGGTTAAAAAAGCCCCATTATATTTTTCAGCTGTTTCTCGTGAATCGATGCCAGCCACCTTGATAATAAAGAAGTTGTTGGAGGTTCGCAAAGCGGAAATAGTGACGGCCTTATCATTTAAATAAGCTTTTTTTAATTTGGAGAGCCGTTCCGGAAAATCGGTTAAAGGAAAGAGACGCATTTCGCCTTTGATGCCGTGTGCTTTGCCAATTTTTCCGATTATAACGGCTTCGGTGTTAGGCACGAATTGCGATGATTTTTCCATCTTCCACCAAAATTTCAGTATTCATGATTTCTGGCATAACATCGCCAACTTTTACTTCGAGCAGATGTTGCATTGTTCCTTGTACCACTTCAGAGCCGATGGCCAATTCTTCTGTTTCTGCCAGCTGGCTCTTGGTTTGAGAGAGGAAGGAGAAGCGTTTTTGTTTTTCCTGTTCCATCTGTTGCAACATGATAGAAACTTGTTGTACATCCACGTTAGTATCTTGTTGAGCCAGTAATTTCTTCATATCCTGTTCAATATGAGCGATTTCAGCCTGAATTTGTTCCATTTGATGATTCAGTTTTTCTAAGACAGCTTTTTTGAATTTTTCAGTTACTTTGGCTTTGACAGTAATAGGGCATTGTAAAGTGATTTTTTCCATGATAGGCACCTCAATGATAAATTGATAGACAAAAAGCGGCAAAGAATGCTTTGCCGCCTTGTTTAGATAATCTCGATTATAACCTTTTTATTTTTACGGGCCGCTACTGCCTTTACAACAGTGCGAATAGCTTTGGCTATTCGGCCTTGTTTGCCAATAACTTTACCCATATCATCGGCTGCAACAGAAAGTTCATAAATGATAGTAGAACCATCTTCTTTTTCGGTAACAGTGACACTGGCACTGTCATCGACTATTGATTTGGCAATAAGTTCGATGAGCTCTTTCATCATCATGACCTCATTTCTTATTTCTTAGCCTTTTTTGCGGCTTTTGCAGCAGCAAATTTAGCAATAATACCTTTTTTGCTAAGCAATGATTTTACTGTATCGGTAGGTTGTGCACCTTTATTCATCCAATCGATAGCTTTATCTTCATCGATAGTGATTTTAGCAGGATTGCTGCTTACATCATAATTGCCGATGATTTCGATAAATTTACCGTCGCGAGGAGAACGGGAATCAGCAACGACGATGCGGTAAAATGGATTCTTTTTAGCACCCATACGATTTAAACGGATTTTAACTGCCATGTAATTCACCTCCTTTATAGAGAATTAATACAAGATTTATTTAAAATGGTAACTTAAAGTTTCCAGTTGGCAACTTGGGAAACCCTTTTTTGCTTTTTTTCATTTTATTCATTTTCTTCATCATCTTTTTCATCTCGTTAAACTGTTTGAGAAGTTTATTGACATCTTGCACGCGTGTTCCGCTGCCGTTGGCAATGCGTTTACGGCGACTGCCATTGATGATGGCAGTATTTTTTCGCTCTTCAGGTGTCATGGATTTGATGATGGCTTCGATATGGGCGATATCTTTATTATCGCGAAAATCGAGGTCGACATCGCCGAGCTTTTTCTTTAATCCACTCATGCCAGGTAAGAGGCCGAGAATTTTATCGAGGGAGCCTAGTTTCTTGACTTGTTGTAATTGAGAAAGAAAATCGTCAAGACCGAATTCATTCTTGCGGATTGCTCGCTCCATTTTCTGAGCTTCTTTTTCATCAAAAGCTTCTTGCGCTTTTTCGATGAGGGAGAGAACATCACCCATGTCTAAGATGCGAGAGGCCATTCTATCGGGGTGGAATAATTCTAGTGCGTCTAATTTTTCGCCCATCCCAATAAACTTAATGGGGCAACCGGTTACAGCCTTGACGGAGAGCGCCGCACCACCGCGTGCATCACCATCCATTTTAGTTAAGATGATACCAGTAAGGCCCAAACGAGTATTAAATTCAGAAGCAGCGTTGACGACATCTTGTCCTGTCATGGCATCTACGACTAAGAGAATTTCATGAGGGTTAATGGCCTCTTTCATCTCTTGTAATTCTTGCATGAGTTCATCATCGATATGTAAACGACCAGCCGTATCGATGACTACAATGTCATTGGCATGCGATATGGCGCGGTCGATACCGTGCTTGGCAATAGAAACAGCATCTTTACTTTCCGTTTCAGCGAAAACGGGAATATCTAATTCCTTGCCGACAACCTGTAATTGCTTTATTGCCGCTGGACGATAGATATCACAAGCGACGAAAAGGGGATGTTTTCCCTGCTTTTTGAGCAAATTTCCTAATTTACCGACAGTAGTTGTTTTGCCGGCCCCTTGTAGCCCAACTAACATGATGATAGTTGGTGGTTGAGGAGAAATGGTGATAGGAGCTACCTGTGACCCCATCAATTCCGTTAACTCTTCATTAACTATTTTGATAACGGCTTGAGCTGGCGTCAAACTTTCTAAGATGTCAGCACCCAAAGCGCGTTCTTTAATTCTTTTTATAAAATCTTTTACTACTTTGAAATTTACATCGGCCTCAAGCAAAGCCATGCGAATATCGCGCATTGCTGTGTCGATATCGTCTTGTGTTAATTTACCATGACCGCGCAATTTTTTGAAAGTAGTCTGTAATTTTTCTGCTAAAGATTCAAAAATCATTCTTTATCCTTCCTGCTTATTCAGCAGCTAAATTATGCAAATCCATGGTAATTTGCTGTAGTTGGGGGTCAGTTAATTTAGCATTTACTTTTTCTAATTCCTCTGTTATAGAGAGAAGCTTAATATTGCGATTAGCTTGTTTTTGGGCAAGCGATAATTTACTCTCATATTTTTTTAATAAATTAGATGACCTCTTGACGATGTCGGAGGCAGCTTGCCGAGAAATGGAAAAATAATCGGCAATTTCCGAAAGCGAAATATCCTCACATAAATACATTTGCAAACATTGACGTTGTCTATCTGTGAGGAGAGAGCCATAAAAATCAAAGAGCTTATTGAGGTATAAAAAATCTTCTAACATATTTCTCACCTGCGAAAAACATTATATAAGAAGTAGTCAATGCTGTCAAGTGAAATTACTTGTCTTGCCATAAAAAAATATTTTTGCGGAGTATATTTTCCCGGAAGTGTTGCATGTATATACCGCGTTCCTTTCCCTTTATTTCTGGAGGGAAATTTGGAGTAGTATGCAAAAGTTCTATGATTTCAGAAGCGTTTTTTAAGTATAAGGGGATGGGAGATGTTTGAAGATAGGTTTGTAATAATTGGTAATCGTTTAAAACAAAAGGGCTTTTTTCGAGGGCTAGTAAAAAAATGATAATTGGCGTTATTTTAGAGATAGGCAAAGGCTGTGAAAGTAGAAAATGGGCTGTCTTTTGCCATTGTTTAGGAATGGGCATGTGTTCTTGCCAATTCGTCAATAATTGTAATGGATGGGGAAATGGGAGAAAAATAGTGCAGAGCAAAGAAAAGCGAGCAATAAGGTCAGTTTGAGCATGCTTACAATATTGCTGAAATCTCGAAGCAGAGATTTTGTGTTCACATTGAAACGCTACTTTCAATACAGTTTTAATAAAACTTCTTTGGCTTTCACCAAAGCACAGACTATATCTTATCCTACAAAGAGTAATATCCTTTGCTAAGGTCTGTCCATATCCTCAAGCTATCGCTTCTTGAGTACTTCCCCATGGGGAATAGTCGTTGAACCTACCTCTTTGCGAGGTTTGGCTGCTGATTACCCATTTCTAGCACTTAGGATTTAACCGTATGCCATATAACCGCTTGTTTTTACTTTCGTTACATTCATGCCGAGCTATTTTTCAAGCTAGTATTGTAGTGTGGTTATCTTTAGGGAGTTCCAGCAATTAAGACAGTAATAATTTATTAATTTAACATACTCATTTCTGAATATGTTGACCGAATTTATTCAATCAAGAATGGTTAATGTGTGGGAAAAATGCTCTGGATACTGATTTTGGGCTTTAGCTATTTCTGGAAAAGCAGTGGTCAATAAGTCCGCTTGCAAAAGATAGGAAAAAAAACGAGAAGGCGAAGGCGTGGAAAGAACTTTTTTTATTTCGTTGAAAACTCTTTCCGCTGGTTCAAGAGCAAGTTCTTTTTGACAAGCACGCATTTGTTGAATGGTGTAGTCAGTGATAGAAAAATTTAATTCTGCTGCTTGGCGCGCCGCGCGCAAGGCGCGAATAGGGTCTTCGGAAAAGTGGTGAGAGGTAGCATCGATGCGTTGAGCTTTTATATCATTTTGTCCATCATAAGGGTCGATAAGTTGTTTTTGGGGAAGACGCAAGGCAATGCTATTCATGCGCGTATCTCGGCGTGCTAAATCATCTGTAATGGATATTTCAGGATGGGTGATAGCTTGAAATCCTTTATAACCGGTTGCGATTTTGCGCTCTTTTCTGGCAAAGGCAATTTCGCATTTTTTTCCGTCAATAGTGAGCAAATAGACGGGAAAACTTTTACCCACCTTTTCGGCGTGGGGAAAAAGTTTGATAAAGGTTTTCTCTGCAAGGTGGCAAAGTACGTAATCTTTGTCTTTGGGGGGGCGGTTAGCTAAGTTATCGCGCACCCAACCACCAACAATGTAAACTTCGCCATGTGCTTTTTGAATGATGTGGACGAAGTCAATTTCTTTCATAAATAATCACGTCCTTTTTATTCTTGTTTGTCAGTAAATGAGAAATATTTTTTTATATAAAAAATGGTTGCTGTTTATATAAACAGCAACCATTTTGATTTTAGTGATAAAAATTAGGCTTGACCGACAACTTCAAGACGACGGACGCCTTCCACTACGCGTAGCTTATCTAAAAGGGCTTCTAAATCTATGGCCATATTTTCTGTTTCAATAGATAAAGTTACGTTAGCCATGCCTTGAAGGGGCAATCCTTGGTTGATAGTTAGAATGTTGGCATGGTCGGAAGAAATTATATTGATAACGTTAGAAAGAACGCCGTTTTTATGGTCCAACATGAGAGAAATAGAGACGATTTTATTCAAGCTGGCTTCATAGAAAGGAAAAACCGAATCTTTATATTTATAATAGGCAGAACGGGATAAACCAGTAGTAGCAATTGCTTCATTTATCGTATTGGCTTCACCGCGTTTGAGCATTTCGTTGACGCGAATGGTCTTTTTTATAGCAGTTGGCAGGATATTTTCTTTGACAAGAAAAAAGCCAGTATTCTTATCACTGATAATATGTTTTCTTTTACGCATGCGGATTCTCCTTACTATTTATATAAGAATAACATTCTTCATTTTCGAGAACATTACGGCTATCTTGAGGATAATTGATGGGGATATTTGAGGATAAGCTATATTATCCGTTCAGCACACAGGAGATAGGCTATGCAAATTATTTATAATTATTGTAAGATTTGAAGCCGTTTTATCAATTAGTTGTGATGTCAATATCTCTCTTATGCTGTTACATCTATAATGGATAAAGGATGTTCATATGTCACGTATCGTGAATGATATGTAATATAAGGTCTTTTCGAGGCACTGTCAATAAACAAATTTAGCATTGCACAAAGTGAAGAAAATGTCATAACTGCAACATGACATTGTTTTTTATAAAGAGATTTTTATTTTTCCTTTTGGAGTATTTTCATTGAGCAAATACTTTTCATCAAATATTTGAGACAAAATAATTTCTCCACACACCTAGATTATAAAGATAGTGCAATCTAAACTTTGCGGGAAAATTACACTTATATTAAACAATCAATCGCCGTGCTAGGAAAAGCTGTCCCCATGTCAGAGAGGGACAAACATCTCCCAGATATTTTATTTTTTCAAAGCTTCCTTAAAGATAATTCCATCTAAGATATGAATTAATTTATTGATTTCTGGTTTGGAAACTTGCGCAGTAGCCTTCAATTTTTCTCCGCGGACGCGCATTTGTTCATTGACCAAAGAAGAGAAGAGGATAACTGGTAAATCCTTTAAAACGTCATCTTCGCGGACGACCTTCAAGAGGTGATATCCATCCATTTGTGGCATTTCTACGTCAGTAATGATGATATTTACTAAATCATGAATATTGCCATTGGCATTTTTTAAACTTTCCAGATAATCGAGTGCCGATTTACCATTATTGAAATCGCGAATGAAATCATAACCAGCTTCATGCAAGGTATTGACTAAAAGATTGCGCAACATATTAGAGTCTTCTGCAATGACGATATGCTTTTTGTGGCGTTCCTTTTTGAGTTCAGCATCAGCATCATCGACAGTTTTTAATTTTTGTTCGATTTCATTGTTAATTTGAGAAACTATGTGTTCAAAATCGAGCAGGAGTACGATTTTATCTTCCATTTTGATGATGCCGACCAACATGGTATCTCCGCCTACTTCTGGAGATGGTTCCATATTTTTCCAAGAGATACGATGAATGCGAGAAACCGTATCGACTAGGAAACCGACATTATAATCGTTTATTTCAGCGACAATAATATTTTTAGGATTTGGAGAACCTTTGCGTTTAATGGCACGAGCCAAGTTTACAAGGGGAATCGCTTTGCCACGTAAGGTGAAGAGGCCGTCGATTAATGGGTTTGCAGCTGGCATTTCCGTTACTGGTACGGTGGTAATAACTTCCCTGACTTTAGCGACATTTATGCCGTAAAAGACATCGCCAATTTTAAATTCAACGATTTCAAATTCGTTGGTACCTGTTTCTAAGAGGATACCTTTTTTTTCTTCGTTATCGTCGTCCATATCGCTATCATCGCTACTAGAACGCACATCAGCAGCGTTCATATCTGAAACAGTAACATCAGATAGGTTAATGTTTTTCAATGTGTCCATAACTTAATCCCCCATATTGCTTAAATTATTTATTGGTATCTGTTGGGTCTATTTTTTGCCTATATAGATGAGCCACCCATTCTCTTCTTTGGCCTGTTGGGTTTTAAACAGATGGCCAACAGCGCGTTTGAAGGCAGCTTTGGTTATTTTAAAGCGGTCAAAGATGATATCTGGTGGAGTTTTATCGGTATAGGGCAATTTTTTATTGAATTCTAATTCCTTAAGAAGCATTTTAGCATCTATGAGTAGAGAGTCTTCTTTGGTTGGTCGCAAGGAACCATTTAATCTACCGTCAGGGCGTACAAATGTGACGCGCACCTTTACCTCTTCTCCCACACGTAGATGACGCGGGATATCCTTTTGTGGCACATGTACTATGTAGCGCTCGGTAGTGAAGATGAATGCACCTTTTTCCGTTATGTTATAAATGTGTCCGGTGAGTATAGAACCTAATTTTACGACATGAGCTGGTTTGGAGGCACGTCTGATTTCGTTTTCTACCTTCATAGTTAGAGCCAGACGTCCAGATTTATCCGTATAAAGTTTTGCCCAAACTACTTCGTTTAGTTGTAAATGAGCATACATACCGGCGTAAGGCATAAAGATACCTCGTTCAGCACCTACATCTAAGAAAGCACCATCTTCTGAAAGATTGATGACTTTAAGGCGAGCAATTTGTCCTTCTTTCCTGAGCCTCATTTTTAGTTAGAGACCATTGTTGACGTACAATCGCTACTTTGCACGCAGTTCACAATAGAACCTCTTTAACTTTCGTTAAAGCACAGACTATATCTTATCCTTATCTTCTGCACGGAGAAGAATTAGGCGAAACAACTTCGGTTAACAATCGCTTTTAACCTACTTCCCTCATGAGGAATAGTCGTTGAACGTTCTCCTTCTAGGAGCTCCGCTGCTGATTGGCGATTTTCTATCGTATTTAGGATTTGACCTTGTACCATCTAGTTATTTTTTTTCGCTTTCGCCACCGTCACGAATAGGCTTATTTCATCCTTGCGTTGTGGTATAACTAGTTTTACGCGTTTCCAGCAGTTCAGTTTCTTTATCGCATAGATAATCTATGTCTACATACAGATTTCTCTATATGCTTACTAGTCGCGTTGTCGTTTAAGCTGAGAGGTTAAACGACAACCGGATATCAATAAAAGGGACACGCATGCTCGCGGTTAAACGGCCTTTAGGGTCTTTATAGAGAAAAACTTTTATTTTATCCCCAATTTTTACGGAATGAGTTTGTTGCGTCTTGTGTAATAAAATATCGTCACTGGTATTTCCAGTGCCCGCATCCAAAAAAGCCCCCATTTCGTTTTCACGGACCACTGGTAAAGTGGCTATTGTGCTGGGTTTTAGTCTGAGCGGTTTTTGCCGTCTTTCCTCATTATTCATAGCGAGTAATCTCCGCATTATTCCAAAGAGCTTCTAAATTGTAGAATTCACGGTTGTTTTTACTGAAAATGTGCACGATACAATCGCCATAATCTAACAGTATCCATTCGCCAGCATTATATCCTTCTTTGTGGAGAAGGTGGATATTGACTAAATCTAGTTGTTCTTCGATATTATCGGCAATGGCTTTGGTCTGAATACTGGAATTTGCACTGCACAGGAGCAGAACATCCGTGGTGTAAGTGAAATCATGGACATTGATGGAAATGATATCGGTAGCTTTTTTGTCAGAAGCTGCTTTGACAATTAGTTGAATCTTGTTTTGTAAATCGGTATTTAAAGTTGTTATAAAAATCGCTTCCCTTCTATTTTGAAAATAAAGTATCTATCGGTATAAAAATTTTACATACACAGATAGGATTTTAAAATTGATGTACGGTAATTTAAATTATGAGAAAACAAGTTGATATTTAAAAATTCTTGTCAGCGGGTTAGTGGATAATTTATAGGCACATTTTTAAGGTAATATGAAAAAATGTGCTATCTACACCCATATTATAGCATATTGTAAATATTTTCTTAAGTTTTAGCTATATGATTTTTTTTTAGATAATATCTGAAAAAAAATCATACTAACTGCTACATCATTAGTATACTATTGATGATTAGCAATGTACACTTTAAAGGTACTATATTCGGATAAAATTGCCGTTTGTCGTTTCAATGTTAAGTTTTAGGAGGGTGGACAATTGTCTGTACTAGCGAGTGCACTGTACTTGGATTGGTGATCCATAAATTGTTTTGTAATGTCCCAGGTAATACTTGGAAGGAATAGTTTAGATAATACATGCTGAGACCAATCGTTTTAATATTGTTAAAATCGCCAATATCAATATTAGAGCGCATATTGTGTCGACAACTATTGAGAACAGAATATATTTTATAACTATTTTTTAAAGTAATTGACTGCTTTAAGAAGCTTTTTAGAAACATCTGTTGTCTATATACACGCCCTACAGCACCCAAATCGTCACTTCTATAACGCAAATATTGTACTGCCTTGCTACCATTTAAATGCTGATAACCAGATGGTAAATTGATTATGGGATTGGGTGCTTTAAGTGGATAAGTCATATTGCGGTATACGTAGAGATTGACTCCACCTAACAGATTAATAAAATTACTTGCCTCGGCATCATCCATGATGATATAGGCTTGAATGGGAATGCCCAGTAATTGCGAGACATAGTTTAAGGTGCTATTGGCACCATTTTGTTGGAATATACCAATGGGGATATTCATTTTCCCGTTGCTTATAGCGGTATTGGGTGGGATAAAGAGAAAATTGATGTGATGCGATGTTCGATTCATCGTTATTAAAATTAAGGTATCAGCATCAGCAGCACTGGTATTTTCGTTGTTTAATTTTTTGATGCCAATAAATAGAATATTTGCTATATTGTCATCATCTTTGATGGTCACAGGCGGTGGTATATTTTTTGTTGGGGCAGGAGCATTGGCAGTACTCCGGTGAAAATTAGCATATTCTTTGGTGAGATAGCGATAGGCAAAAACACCACCATACCATAGACCACAACAAATCGCACTTAGTAAGATGATAAATATACATAAGCGGAAATAACTTAATTTGCGTACGCGCCTTTTATGGGGACGCAATTTGCGCGAGGTGGTTTTTCGCCCGTTGCGCACAGGGGGACGGTAAGGGCGTTTGGTATTTTTCATTTAATTTTCTGACGAGAGAATATTGTTGCGTGCCAGAATTGTTTGCGGGTGAATTAATTGCCCTTTATCGATGATGTGGATGATGGATTGATTAAACGCTGCTACAATCAACTCATTTAAAGAGGCTGTGGAAATCATGGCGCGCAATTTTTCGAAAACTGGCGGTTGTCTAGTTGGTTCTAAGAGGTCAGAAAGATAGATGACTTTATCTAAATCTGACATTTTAGCGGCACCAACAGTATGATAAGCGATGGCCGATAGAATATCTTCATCGGTAACTTGATATTGTTCTTTGGCAATGATAGCACCTAGAACAGCGTGTAATAAAATTGGCTGTTTTTTTTCAATTGGTAATATATCTAAACCGCGCTGCTGGGCAGCTTGCAAGAGATTACCAGTTGGGATAGCACGAGCACAATCGTGTAATAAACCAGCTATTTGGGCTTTTGCGGGAGAAACTCCATACCGTTTTGCCAATGAAACAGCCATTTCTGCAGTTGAAACAGAGTGGTTATATCGTTTTTCTGTGAGTTGACTTTTTAAGAGCGATAACATTTCCGTGTATTCCAAGACGAGGCCCCCCAGGATATTTAATATAATTTGGGAAAAGTTTAATAAAATAGCGATAAAACTGTAATTTATGGATATTATACCACATTTAATGGAAGAAATATAAAATTATCTTAGCTAATTATAGATATATGTACAAATACATTGTAAAGATTTTGCTTTTTTTGTAACAAATATAATTAGCAGATAAAATAAAAAAGAATTCTTGCCCGAAAAGGTATGCTATTTATTATTCTTAAACATAAAAATAAACTGCCATAAAATGGCAGTTTATTGCGACTATGAGCAATCAATAAGCCGAGTTCTGTTCCACAAAATATGCGTGGTGATAATCATTTATCTTGGTTAATGATTGCTCATTAACTCTAGCGACACAACCCGAAAGATTCAGCGGGCAACTTCATCTCTTTCCTATTTGGTCTTGCTCCATATGGGGTTTACCAAAGCCATATAGTTACCTATATGCTGGTATGCTCTTACCATGCCTTTTCACCCTTACCTTCCGAGGAAGGCGGTCTAAATCTCTGTAGCACTTTCCCTGAGGTCACCCTCGCCGGACGTTATCCGGCATATTGCCCTGCGGAGCCCGGACTTTCCTCAGATATCACTATCCGCGATTATCTTTCATACTCATAGTCTATCGTCCCGCATTATATCATTATTGTTAAACGATGTCAATTAAAGGGTAGGATTGACATACTCCCCACGGCTAAAGCTGGGGGATTCTGGGATATTAGCGAACCTTGCCTACTG
>JAHHSQ010000016.1 GCA_020025135.1 Pectinatus sp. | reverse complement strand
CAATATCGGAAAAATCAGAAAATTCTTGTAACTGAGGGTAACTTTTGCTACTATAAAAAACACAGAGAATATTTCATTCTGATATTTTAGTGTTAAAAATAATTTGCAGGGAAGATAATTAAAAGATTGTTTTATAAGCTGTTATTTGGTATATTAATCTAGTAATGATAAAGTTCCTTCAATAAATGCGCAATTTATTTCATGCTATGAAATGACACTTTTCTCACATTATCTTCCTTAAAGGAGTAATGGTGCTATGCTGAAAAATGTCTTAGTTAAGGATTTACCCGTGATGAGTAGACCGCGTGAAAAAATGTTTCGCACTGGTGTGGAAAGCCTGAGTGATATAGAATTGTTGGCTGTTTTATTGCGCTCTGGGACCAAGAAATATTCGGTTCTTCATTTGGCTGAACGACTTTTAGCTCATTATAAGACGGGGGGATTGAGTGCTTTACGAGATACATCTTTGCAAGAATTGCAAGGAATTGAAGGTATTGGACCAGTGAAGGCAGGCATTATTTTAGCTAGCTTAGAGTTAGGACGTCGGGCCACCTATTGTCATGAAGAAGCTGTTTTTATCACTAGTCCAGAAGTGGCAGCCCAGTATGTTCGACCGTATTTGAGTGAGGATAAAAAGGAAAAATTTGCCGTTTTATTGCTCAATGTACGGCAGAAGGTTCTATCCTTTCAAATAGTTTCCGTGGGAACTTTGACTGCTTCTTTAGTCCATCCCCGGGAAGTTTTTAAAATGGCAATTCGTTGGTCTGCTTACAGCATGATTTTAGTACATAATCATCCCAGTGGGGATACTACTCCTAGTCGGGAAGATATGCTTTTGACTGTTAGGTTACAAAAGGCCGGTAAAATTATGGGTATTGAAGTGGTGGACCACATTATTATTGCTGGAAAAACTTATTTGAGTTTTCGTGAAGATAATTTGCTTAATGGCGAAATGATATAATATAATATTGTATTATACGCATATTCAACTTGTCAGAAGTTTAATTGCGTTTTTGCTACAATTAATTGGTCCTATCATAAAAGAGGGATTTATTTTATTTTTAGTTCTGTTATAATATAAGTTTGACAGGAAATATCGTCAGTTAGTGAAAATCTGGTAAAGAATATGTCATAAAAAATTCTTGGGGAATTTCTGTTGAAATATTTTTTAGCGGATAAATATATATAAGAATTTAAATACTGAAGGGAGTATTTATTTATAATGTGGAAAATTTTCGGCGGATTGTCTCATGATATGGGTATAGATTTGGGCACAGCTAATACATTAGTGCATGTGAAGGGCAAAGGAATTGTTCTTAGAGAGCCATCTGTTGTGGCTATAAATAAGGAAACAAATAATGTTTTAGCAGTCGGAGAAGAAGCTAAGCGAATGATTGGTCGTACGCCTGGCAATATAGTGGCAATTCGTCCGATGAAAGATGGCGTCATTGCTGATTTTAACGTCACTCAATCGATGTTGAAGTATTTTATCAACAAATCCATGAAGCGGAGTTCTTTTATGAAACCGCGAGTTGTAGTTGGGGTGCCTTCTGGCGTTACTGAAGTGGAAAAGCGTGCCGTCGTCGATGCAGTTCGTCAAGCGGGTGCTAATGAAGCTTACTTGATTGAAGAACCAATGGCGGCTGCTATCGGTGCGGGCTTACCAGTAGAAGATGCTACTGGAAGCATGGTTGTTGATATCGGTGGGGGAACGACAGAAATTGCCGTTATCTCTTTAGGCGGTATTGTTACGAGTTGTTCTATCCGCATTGGCGGAGATGAAATGGATTCTTCCATCCAACAATATATCAAGAGAATGTACAATTTGATGATTGGTGAACGTACTGCGGAAGAAATTAAAATCAATATTGGTACGGCTATCAATACGCCGGAAATCAAACACATGGAAATCAGAGGCCGCGATTTAGTGAGTGGCTTGCCAAAAGTCATCGATGTCAGTGAAAAGGAAATTGAAGAAGCCTTGCGTGAACCGGTCAAAAAAATCATTGAAGCAGTTAAAAATACTTTGGAAAGAACACCGCCAGAATTAGCTGCTGATGTCATGGACCATGGTATTATGATGACTGGGGGAGGAGCGTTGTTGACCAATTTGGATAAGCTCCTCAGTCAAGAAACAGGAATGCCTGTTCTCATTGCTGAAGACCCACTTTCTTGTGTCGGTGAAGGTACAGGGAAATCTTTGGAAAATATTGACCTCTTAAAGCGCGTTATGATGACTACCAAAAAAATAAGATAAGAAGATATTAAGATGGATAATGGAACCAATAATTCAATATGGAAGAGAATCTGGATTTTCGGTGCTGTCCTAGCGTGTGTATTTTGCGTTGTGTTTTTAGCAGCTCAAAATAAGTTTACCATCCCGCTCACCAATAGAATCGTCGTTACCTTGTTGGCTCCATTTCAAAGTGTGTCCTCTACTGTAGGTGATAAAGGGAGTAATTTGGCAGATAGCTTAGTGAAGATAGCGACCGTTTATCAGGAAAATAAAGCCCTCAAACAAGAGATTCAGCGTTTGCGGGAGAAGAATATGCACGATGATGAATTGGCGGCAGAGAATAATCAGTTGCGAGCTATTTTGAAATACAAGCACGAGCATCAGCAACTTCAGTTATTACCAGCTGTGGTGGTGGCGCGCGATGCATCCACTTGGATAAATAATGTCGTGGTAAACCGCGGTACTTCTGATGGTGTGAGGGAGAATATGCCAGTAATTACGCCAGACGGTTTGGTCGGTTATATCATCAAGGTGTATGGCAATTACTCTATTGTAGAATTAATTACTGACCCGCGGATTGTAGTGGGAGCAATGGTTCAGCGTCATCAATCTCGAGTGGCTGGTTTGGTAGAAGGCGACCCTAGCGGTAATATGACGGTGCGGATGTTCAACATACCTAGGACTGCTGATGTCATTAAGGGAGATAGCATTGTTACTTCTGGTTTAGGCGGAATTTATCCTCAGGGTATTGCTATTGGCACGGTACAGGATATTTACAATAATCCAGGTGGACTATTAAAATACGCTATTTTGAAGCCGGCCGTTGATTTTCAAACCTTGGAAAATGTGGCGATTATCATGAATGTAAAAAATGCAGATTATCCGAAAATGCAAGCTGAGATGCAAAAATTAGCTGGAAAACCAGAAAGAAGGAAATAGGGAGAGGTGAAAAGGCTATCCGCTAGGCGGAGGAAAAGCCATGAATATTGAAAAAGGCGTTGGCGTGGGTTGGAACGTATATTGTCGCCTATATCATACAGTCATCGTGTCTGAATCTAATTTCTTTGCATGGTAATAATGTCAACCTGCTTTTATTGTTGACAATGTCTTTTTCACTCACCTATGGTGCTAAAAAGGGTGCTTTTGTCGGTTTTTGTAGTGGATTGTTGCAAGATGTGGCTTCGGGCTCTTTTTTGGGAGTGAATACTATCAGTCAGACTATTATCGGCTTTGTTTTTGGCTTCATGATTAATAAGGTGTATGAAAAACAGTTTTTATTGCCTTTACTAGCCTCACTGGTGGCGACAACAGTGAATTATTTGATATGGTTAGTTATGTTGTTGCTCTTAGATTATAAAGTCGATATATTGATGAGTTGTGTACATGTTCTACTTTGGCAGTTAATATACAATTTTATTTTTTCTTACTTTGTACATAAATACGTTTGTTGGTTAAAATTAAAAGAGTTTCGATAGGAATAAGACATCATAGACATGATGTCTTATTCCTATAATGAGGAGAAAATATTTTGTTTTCTAAAGATATAGGCAGTAGACTGAAGATACTGCAGATTTTTGCCGTTATAATTGCGGCGATATTGATTGCCCGTTTGGGATATTTGCAGATTTATAAGGGCGATTACTATAACGAACAGGCTGAATATAACAGCATTCGTATCATCCCCGCTATGGCGCCACGCGGTATTCTGTACGATAGAAATGGTAATCAACTGGTCATTAATCAACCAGGGTTTACGGTCGCCATATTGCCATTAGATGAAAAGGTATCGCCAACGCTGATTAATAGATTAGCTCTCTTATTGAATATTCGCCCAGAAGATATTAAAAAGAAATTAGATAATCATGTCGGATTTGACCCCATATGTTTAAAGACAGATGTCGGTCCAGAGATATGGACGATTATTGAGGAACAGAAGAATAATTATCCTGGTGTAGTTATCGAGGCACAACCTATTCGTGATTATATTTATAAGAGTATTGGCGCACATGTTTTTGGCTATGTCAGCGAAATCAGTGAAGCGGAATTAAAAAGTAAACAATATAAAGGTTACAAACCAGGAGAAATTGTCGGTCAAGCCGGTTTAGAGAAAGAATATGACCAGTATTTGCGTGGCACACCAGGTGGCGAACAAGTTGAAGTTGATGCCACTGGTAAAGCGGTAAAGATTTTAGGCCGCAAGGAACCAATTCCAGGAAAAGATTTAAAATTGACGATTGATATGCGCTTACAGGAAGCGACAGAACAGGCCATTGACCAACAGTTAAAGTTGACTCACTCGCACGAAGCGGCGGTGGTGGTCATGAATCCGCAGACGGGCGCTATCTTAGCCTTGTCTAGTCGCCCCGCCTTTGACCCCAATAAGTTTGCACGTGGTATATCTTATAAAGATTGGAATGCTATCAATAACAATCCCTATCATCCGTTAGATAATAAGGCCATTACCGGTGAATATCCGCCTGGGTCAGTGTTTAAAATTATCACTGGTACAGCAGCACTCAATGAGAATAAGGTTACGCCGACGGAAAAGATTTACGATTCAGGTGTATACTGGATTATTCCCAAACACAATGCAGATGGTGAAGCTTTGGGCTGGATAGATTTCTCCATTGCCTTAGCAAAATCTGATAATGTCTATTTTTATGAGATGGGAAATCGCCTTGGCATTGATACGCTTTCACAATATGCGCGCCTTTTTGGCTTGGGAAAACCAACAGGTATAGATTTGCCGTATGAATCACACGGTATCGTCGCCAGTCGCGAATATAAGCACAAAGTATTTCACGAAGACTGGTATTTGTCAGAAACATTAGATGCAGCTATCGGTCAGGGATTTAATTTAGTGACTCCTATTCAAGCGGCGGAAGTGATGAGTGAAATTGCCAATAATGGTATTCGCTATAAACCATATTTAGTTAGTGAAATTCTCAATCCGGATGGAACGGTGTATAAAAAATTTAATCCAGTGATAGAGGGACGCTTGACCGGGGTGCGTCCAGAAGTATTTAAGGTTATTCAGAACAGTCTTTTGCAAGTTACTCAGGTGGGAACAGCAGCTTCGCTCTTTGGCAAAAATTTTCCCATTAAGATTGCTGGAAAAACTGGTACGGCAGAAAACCCGAATGGGCGAGACCACGGTTGGTTTGTCGCCTATGCACCATTTGACCATCCTACGATTGTCGTCGCTGTTGTAGTACCACATGGTGGTTATGGGGCTCAATCGGCAGCGCCTATCGGCAAAAAAATCATTGAAGCAGCGTTCCATCTCGTTCCCGAACCACCGCTTATCAAGCCAGGTACGGCTTTGCCACAGCAATCTAGCATACCAACGGGTGTACAGATAGGCAAATAGAAAACAAAAATATTTTTCAGTCAGCGCTGAATATATGATAAAATAAAGGAGATATTGTAAGTTAGTAAAGATTATATACGGGAATGTAAGGAGTATATATGAGTGAAGATGTAGTTTTTAAAGGCAGTGGACAGGGTTTACGGCTGATTATAAAAAAGATAGCTTACGCAACATTGGAAAAATTAGTGCGGGAAAAGTTGGATGAATCAGTTAGTTTTTTCCAGTCCGGAGCTGAGATAAAATTGCAGGCAGATTGGTTGAGTGCAAGCGAAAAAGCAAATCTTGTCAATCTATTTTCCACTTATAACTTGAATTTATTGGTAGAAGATGAAGATAACACGAAGGCAGTAATGACGCCGTTTGGATCTACATCGTTGCCACAGAAGCAATTGATATCTGAAAGTGCATATCAATGTGAAGGTGGAGAAACAGATGATTCCATGGAAAAAACATTAATAATTAATCATACGATTAGAAATGGGCAAGAAATCATTGCGGATGGTTCAGTGGTAATTAATGGCAATGTTAATCCAGGGGCGACGGTCATTGCTAAAGGTAATATTCGTGTCAATGGATTTTGTCGGGGGATAGTACATGCCGGTGTCAGTGGTGATAGACAGGCGATTATCATTGCTAATCACTTGATGCCGATTCAAATTCGTATCGCGGATATAGTGGCTAGAGCACCAGATGCTAGCATGTCAAAAGCCGATGCCCCTTATCCGGAAAAAGCCTATATAAACGAAGGCCAAATATTTTTGGAAGCCGTAGAACAAAAGGGGAGACAGGACGATGAGTGAAGTTATTGTTGTAACATCTGGTAAGGGTGGCGTGGGAAAAACCACGACGACAGCTAATATTGGGGTTGGTTTGGCCCAACGTGGCTATAAGGTGGCGCTCATTGACACAGATACTGGTCTGCGTAACTTAGATTTAATTCTCGGCTTGGAAAATAGAATTCTTTATGATTTAATTGACGTAACTACAAAGAAGGTACCATACCGCAAGGCTTTGGTGCGACATAAGAAGTTTTCCAATCTGTTTTTGCTTCCGACTTCACAGATTCGCGATAAATCAGCTGTTACTGGTGAGCAACTAGTAGATTTATGTACGGAAATGCGTGGCGAATTTGATTACATCATCATTGATTGTCCAGCAGGCATTGAACAGGGATTCCAAACTGCCATTGCTGCTGCCGACCATGCTATTGTGGTGACGATGCCGGAAGTTTCAGCGGTGCGTGATGCTGATAAAATTATTGGTGAATTGAATCGCGCCGATAAAGTACATATCAAATTGTTAGTCAATCGTATTCGCCCCCATATGGTGGAAAGTGGCGATATGTTGGATATGAATGATATCAACGATATTTTAGCGATTGAATGTCTCGGGCAAATTCCCGATGATGAATTGGTGGTTACCTCGACAAATAGGGGTGAACCAGTTATTTTAAACAATAAATCTCTTGCCGGTCAGGCGTACGTAAATATTGTGGGACGTATTTGCGGGGAGCAAATTCCCTTTTTAGAGTTGAAAAAGGATGGTTTTTTGCATCGGTTGAAGAGAATGTTGCATATATGAGGGGGAGACTATGCTGAAAGCAGTTTTAAAATTATTCGGACGAGAAGAAAAAAAGGCTTCAGGGAAAATTGCTAAGGATAGACTGCGTGTGGTTTTAATTCATGATAGGGCAAATGTTTCTCCAGAGGTAATTGACCATATCAAAGATGACATCATCAAGGTGATTTCTAGTTATATGGATATCAACCAAAGAGATGTGGAAATAAGTCTTTCCAACGATGATAATTCCGTCGCTTTGTTAGCGAATATTCCAGTTATGCGCATAAAATCTGGTTCTTCGCGGCGGAGAGAACATCGTTGAGTTTAGAGAAAGGCGAGGTGAAAATACTGCGGATATGTACCTAGTGCAGGGAGATATTGGCAGAAATCCATGTTTTATAAAAGGTTAATTTTATTGATATTATTGGTTATAGTTATCTCCTGCTGTGCCATTTATTATACGGTGGATATTAGCACCTTTCGCCATCTTCTCGCCTTTAAACCATGGTCGATAGCGGCAGCTATTTTTTGCGTGGCCTTAGGTCTTTTTTTGGATGGAATGCGCTTATTTGAACTCATTCATATCTCTCACGAAAAGATTTCTTACTCTAATGCGGCGAAGGTAGTATTTGGTAACTATTTTTTGGCACTTTTGACGCCAGGCTTTTCCGGTGGGGCAGTTGCTCAGGTCATGTTTTTGCGCCATGCGAAAATTCCTATCGGCAAGGCGACGGTGATTGTAGTTGTCAGAACTTTGGTTTCTATTATTTTTCTTTTTCTTTGCATGCCGTTTATCTTGCTATTCGATGCTGGGGTTGTTCCGTGGGTGTCGAATATATCGCTATTAGTGTTTTTTATTGCCATGGTTTTGGCTTTAGGTTTTTTGATTTTTGTGATTATTAAGGGTTATTTTGACCAGTTAATTATTTTTATTGTCAAGCGATTTTCTCCCAAAAAGGGAAGGGCGATTTTGCGCTTTTATCGTGATAACAAAAGTGCGATATTCCTGTTAGTCTCTTCTCCATTAGATATGTTGAAGGTTTTCGTTTTATCTGGACTGAGTTTGCTTTCGTTGTATTCTGTGGTACCCTGTCTCTTGGTAGGATTGGGGGCCAGTATTAATTGGTCTTTGGTGTTAGGGCGTATGATATTGCTTAATCTGTTGCTTTATTTTTCGCCCACACCAGGTGGTTCAGGTTTTGCTGAAGGAGGTTTTGTCATCCTCTTTCAATCGATGGCTCCAGTGGGAACAGTCGGGGTTATTGCTGTCGTTTGGCGACTTTTTGCTGAATATATACCTTTTCTCATCGGCTTTTATTGTACGATTAAAACTTTTGGACGTAGTTTTTTGGGGTCTAGTTTGGAAAAAAAGAAAGCGGATGTGGAGAAGGCAAAATTACAAGAAAAAAATAGATAATTTACTTGAGGCGAGAGTACATTGGTATTTTCGCCTTAGTTTTTAAAAGGTAGGAATAAATTTGGAGGAACGTATTATATCTGGTGAAGAAACTGGCACAGATACTTGGCAATACAATCTGCGCCCTAAGTATTTACGTGAATACATCGGTCAAGAAAAGGTAAAAAATAATTTATCGGTTTTTATTAAAGCTGCTGTATCGAGAAAAGAGGCCTTAGACCATGTGCTCTTATATGGCCCACCTGGTTTGGGCAAAACGACTTTAGCCTCTATTATTGCTAACGAATTGGGCGTTAATTTGCGTGTCACGTCAGGTCCAGCTATTGAAAGGCAGGGCGATTTAGCGGCCTTGTTGACGAATTTGACCGATAAAGATGTGTTGTTTATCGATGAAATTCATCGGCTCTCTCGCAATGTAGAAGAAGTTCTGTATTCTGCCATGGAAGATTATGCCTTGGATATCGTTATTGGTAAAGGGCCAGCTGCACGTTCTTTACGCTTAGATATCGCGCCTTTTACTTTGATTGGCGCGACCACTAAAGCAGGAGCTTTGACTTCGCCCTTGCGCGACCGTTTTGGCATTATTTCGCGTTTAGAATATTATAAGCCAGAGGAACTAGTTTATATTATTCGGCGTTCGGCCGAAATTTTAGATATTGCCATTGATGATTATGGAGCGATGGAAATTGCGCGTCGCTCTCGAGGCACACCGCGCATTGCCAACCGCCTACTCAAAAGAGTGCGCGATTTTGCCCAAATTAAGGGTGATGGTATCATTACAGATAGAATTGCCGATAATTCATTAGCATTGTTAGAAGTTGATGACGCTGGTTTAGATAATTTAGATAGACGGATGTTGAAAACTATCGCCCAGAAATTCAATGGTGGGCCAGTAGGAGTGGAAACTTTGGCTGCAGCCATTAGTGAAGAAAGAGATACGATAGAAGATGTTTATGAACCCTATTTAATGCAACTCGGTTTTATCAACAGAACACCGCGTGGGCGGGTTTTGACTAAGTTAGGTTATGAGCATCTGGAAAAGATGGAGGGAGAGTAGCCTTGGATATTTTACTCCACATGTGTTGTGGACCTTGTTCTTGTTACCCATTAAAAAAATTGCGGGAAGAAGGATATCGGGTAAGTGGATATTTTTTTAACCCTAATATTCATCCCTATAAAGAATTTAAAAGGCGACTAGAAACGGCAGAAGAGTTTGCTGCAAAAGAAAAAATGCCGATTTATGTCGATAAGCAATATGTTTTACGTACCTTTTTGCAAAAGGCACTAGCTGCCGAGCAAATGCCAGAAGATTTAGAGCATAAACCACGTTGTCAGATGTGCTATACTTGGCGCTTGCATCAGGCGGCTGTATTTGCTAAAGAACACAATTTTAAGGCTTTTACGAGTAGTCTATTGGTTAGTCCTTATCAACAGCATGCCTTTATTAAAAAAATTGGCGAACAACTAGCCCAAAAGGTCGGTGTCGAGTTTTATTACGAAGATTTTCGAGAAGGTTGGGACGAAGGCGTGGAAATTTGTCAGACCTTAGAGCTTTATAGACAACCATATTGTGGATGTATTTTTAGTGAAGAAGAGCGATATAGTAATCGCTGGAAAAAGGAACACAAGAAAAAAGTAAAAAAATGGTTGCAGGAGAGAAGGGCTCTGCAGGGCTAAAAAATGTGATTTGTAAAGGGGCAAATGAATGCCGTCAGCAGGCGGTAGGAGTTTGCCCTATTGTTTTTGGTGAAAAAAAGTTATATATTAGTAAAATAGTATCAATATAAGAAGATTGGTAGAAGAGCTTTTTCTCAGAATCTTTTTTGTAGCGCTATAAAGGAATATAGCCAGCGGATAAAGGAATTATTTGCTAGTAAAAAAAATACAGTATGTTAAAATAATAAGTGTAGCTTTAAGGGCAGAGAAAGAAGGTAGTTGTATGGAACAATCAAATGAAGAGAAAGTAATGCATCGCGTTTGCCATTTTTGTAACCGCGATATAGCAATAAGAAATGAATTGGATATGCCTATCATGGACCCAGAAACGGGTTTTTCCATGTGCAATCGTTGTTTGAAAAATATTTATCAGGTCATTACCGAGATAGAAGAAGAAAATAGAAAGCATGTCAAGACCGATTTTCTCAAGGATATTGGCAAAGTAATCGCAAAAATTAAGCCACATATCATTAAACAGTATTTGGACCAATACATTATTAATCAGGAACGGGCGAAGAAGATATTGTCCGTAGCAGTTTATAATCACTATAAACGCATGATGTGTTTGTCACAGCCCAATCGCGATGGATTAGAAATAGAAAAATCCAATGTTGTGATGATTGGCCCTTCTGGGTCAGGGAAAACGGCGATGTTAATGCATCTCTCCAAATTATTAGATGTCCCCTTCGCTGTTACAGATGCTTCTAGTTTGACAGAAGCTGGGTTTGTCGGGGCTGATGTTGAAGTGGCGGTGCGCAATTTATATTATGCCGCTGATAAAAATATTGATAAGACGGAGCATGGCATCATTTATTTAGACGAATTTGATAAAATTGCCCGCAAATCTGGGCCTAATCAATCTATTACGGCAGACCCTGGGCATGAAGGTGTTCAGCAGGCTTTGTTGAAGATGTTAGAGGGAAATGTGGTGGAATTTACGGCTCGAGGACAGCGCAAGCATCCCGAGGCCCCTACTATCAAAGTAAATACTACTAATATTCTCTTTATTGTTGGTGGTGCTTTTGTTGGCTTAGAAGATATCATTGAAAAGAGATTGCATAAAAATGAATCCCCTATCGGTTTTGGGGCGAAGATAACTAAAACCGAAGAAGAAACTAGTCGCTATGACCGTTTGATTAGTCAGGTAGCACCAGAGGATTTGATTCAATTTGGCATTATTCCAGAAGTTGTTGGCAGATTACCAATTATTTGTACGTTAGAAACGCTGGACAAAGAAGCACTGTTGCGCATCCTCACTGAACCCAAAAATGCGCCGACAAAGCAATATGCAGAATTGATGCGCGTTGATAATATTGAATTAGAGTTTACTGAGGAAGCTTTATTGGCCATTGCTGATAAGGCCATCAAGCGGAAGACGGGAGCGCGTGGTTTAAAGGGAATTTTAGAGGATGTCATGTTGGATATTATGTATGAAATTCCGAAATCAACAGAGAAAAGACGCGTTATTATTGAAGAAAACTGTATTACTGAAGGCAGTAAGCCACGTATAGAAGTGTTGCCAGAAAAATAATTTTTTAAGGAAAATTTAATACATTGAAATAAATCATCTAATTTATAGAAGGGAGTAGCTACCAGGTATCGAAGTATACCAGCTAGATGTCATAGGAGGTGTGCTAGTGTATCGACATCTTATGACATTGGGCGGCAGCAGTTTGAAAATGGAAACAGTAAAAATTACGCAAAGTATTAATTGTGTAGGTATGTCTTGTCCAGGACCGATTATGCAATTGGGGGCGACTATTGCTCGCTCACAGGTATATGATGTAGTACAAATTATGGCAACTGACAAGGGATTTCACAATGATTTAAAGGCTTGGTGCCGCAGCACTGGACACAGCTTGTTGGATTTTAAAGCAAAAGCCGGTGTTTATACGGCCTTAGTGCGCAAAGAAGAAGGCAAGGCCAGCGTAAATACCGCTTGTGCAGAACGGAAGACCGTCTTGGTTTTTAGCGATGATTTGGACAAAGCAATGGCTGCTTTTGTCATCGCTAATGGTGCCGCTGCTTCTGGTAAACCAGTGACAATGTTTTTCACTTTTTGGGGATTAAATCTGCTTTTGAAAAAGCGTCCGCCTTTGGGTCTTTCGAAAACAAATGTCGATATGACTAAGATGCAGGAAATTATGGAGAAACAACATGTCCCTAGCATTGATGATTTATTGGGAATGGCTAAACACCATGGCATTCGCTTGGTAGCTTGTACGATGGCGATGGAAATGCTCGGTGTGCAAGAGGAGGAATTGATTGAAGGTGTAGAATTGGGCGGGATAGCTTCATATCTTGGCGATGCCGAACAATCCAATCTCAATCTCTTTATTTGATTTGTTGTTGTTAGTAGCTTAAATTTTAGATGATAATTAGCTGAAAATAAAAAGGAAGGCCAGATGGCCTTCCTTTTTTTATAAGGGGATGTTTTGGTAATTGTGACCTTGGTTCATGCGGGGTCTCGTTGCATCGAAGTTAACGTTGATGAGGCTTTTTGGGGCCTGATATTCTGGAGTTTTGATGGAGGCTAAATCCAGGATAGTATCAATCATATCATCTGTCATATAAGGGCGATTTACGGCTGCACAAATATCATGCCATTTCTGGGGATAATGTTTTTTAAAGCTAGGCGACGCATAAATGATGAGGGGAATGTCTAACATGAGTCGATTGGGATTTTCTTCGACATGGCCCGCTAGAGGACTTCCTCTATCATAGAGGCTTTCTCCATGGTCTGGCATGTAGATGACAACAGCATCTTTATCAGCAAAACGGTGTATGATTTGGGTGACGATGTAATCGTTGTAGTACATGGCATTATTATATTGGGCAATAACCAATTTTTGTGCTGGCGTGTAGTTGCCGCGGATATCTTGGGCAGAAAATTTAGCGAAGGCATAGGGATAGCGTTCGTAATAGAGGCTATGCCCGCCCATGAGGTGAATTAAATAAAAGTTTTTGGTAGCTGGTTTTTGTAGAACTTTATCTAAGATGGGCAGGAGCGCACCGTCATGAGTACCAAAATCTTCATGGGAATCGCGTATTTTAGTAAATTTATGGACCGTGCAACAATTGGCCTGAAGTGCTTCCTTGTGTCTGAGCAAGAAGTTTGAGAAAACTAGTTGCTTAAAGAGAGCACCGTAATGTTCGCGAAGAAGCGCTACCATCTTCGCCGTTCTATGAGGAGCAGCTTGAATTTTCATCCAAGCACAGACTATATCTTATCCATATTTTCTTTGGGAGAAAACTTAGGCGAAACCACTTCGACTAGCAATCGCTTCTAGTCTACTTCCCTCACGAGGAATAGTCGTTGAACGTTCTCCTATTGGGAGTTTCGCTGCTGATGGGCGATTTTGGGACATTTAGGATTTAACCATATGTCATCTAGTTATTTTTTTCTGCTTTCGCAACCGTGTATGTACTTTTTTTCAGTTACATATGGTGGTATAACTAGCTTTACGCTTTTCCAGCAATTCAGTTTCTTAGTGGCATATTGCTATGACTACATACAGATTTTTCTATATGCTTACTATTTTGCCGGGGCAAAGTTAATAAAGAGCGGCGACATTTCCCCAAATTCCGGAACTTTCTTGGTTGGATAACCAATAGGTTTTGTATCCAGCTTTGTTTAAAATGGTGAAGAGATTGGGTGAGTCATACCAAGGTGTTTTAGATTCATAATCATTAAAAGTAAAGAGTGTGCGCAAGACGGCCACAGTTGTAGAATGGGGACTGATACAGTCTGTAAATACGGCTAGTTGTTTTTCTTGGGCTAATTTTTTTAATCTAGGGGTGTTAGGAAGATAGTATCCATATAGTTCCAAATAATGTCTACTAGTAGCTTCTCCCAAGATGAAGACGATATTGGGGATGGTACTGTGATTTTCCGTGATAATGGCTGACCGATTTAGTTTATTTTTTAAATCATTGTAGGAGCGGATATTATCGAAGGCCTGTTGACAACTATAGGCTAAAGATATTAAGGGCGGTGTGCAAAAACCGTTGTTCCAATAGGGAGAAAAGGCGTTGGCTAGAATAGAAGAGGAACCAAGGCCTAGAGAGAGAAATAAAGTAAAGATAAAGGGCGAAAAGTGGAATTGGCGCACATACTTAGTACGTGCTACTAAATAAAATAAGAGGAGAATACTTCCGACACCACCGATGATATAAAATATCGAACTGTTGATATACATGTGGATAAATTCGTGCATTTCTTGAGAGTTGGTTTCTAAAATAGCGGTGATGATGCCGGTACCGATGCGGGCCTGATAGGTGTAGAGGGAAAAACACTCTAATAAACAAACGAAGGCAAAAAAACTGCCGAGACTGAAACGCAGTATTTTTTGGCCAAGGCAATGTGGAAAAAACTCGATTAAAATGGTGAGGACACAGGCGCTAGCTAGATAGAGGGCACCAGTAAAAAAAGTGGCGCGATATTGTTTTAGCGTTAATAATGGCCAAGCTACCGGCAGAAAATTACAGAACCATGTGGTAATTAAGAAAAAGCAATGCTCTCCTGGAAGGGAGAGCATTTTATTTAAAAACTTTTGTTTAATAGCAAAAACCTCCTTTATGATTATTTCCACCATTACAGTGCTATTTTATCATATTTGGGAAAATTAAGGGGTGAATTAATAGGAATATTGGGGCAAAGAAAAAGGACTCTCGAGTGAAAGTCCTTCTAAAGTAAGTTTATTGTTTCTCGGGTGTCGGGTGGTTACTTTTGATTAAAAACTTTATGTAGCCGATGGTGACATAGAGGATGGCTAGACCGGCAATAACAATTTCTGCAGTTAAGAGGAGAGAAAAGAAATGGGGCAGTGGCATTGCTATTTTAGAAAAATATTTGATAGTTCCCTTTAGTGCAGAGGCGGTTATGACAAAAGGAAAAGTGAAGGCGGAGAAACTAGGATAAAATTTCGTGCGCAAAAGACGGGGCATTTGGCTGAGAACAATAAAAAGTAAAGCTTGAGCGATAAAACCCATGCCAATAATCAGTATAGTAGACCTTGGCCAAGGGGATGATAGATATCCAGCTAGACAAAGGCTCATTGGGGCTGTATAGATGCAAAATAAAGGTTCGGCAGCTTCATTATCTGGACGACTGAAATAACGCATTGTCACGACAATAAAGATGAGTAAGTAGGAAATAAACCCGAACCAAAAGATACAATTTCCCAAAGCATCGCAGTGAAAGAGTGGAGCGGTGACAGAAGCGACGACAATGCCAACATAGGTGATAAAATAAGATGGGTAGACATCGCGCATTGCCATTTTGTAAATATGGTAATATGTAAACCAGCAGATGAGGGCGGCGTGCCCAGCGATAGCAAAAAGCCAAACATATTTGCTGACTATGGGGAAAAAGTCGTGCAAATATGGACAAAATAGCATTAAAGACATCCAAAAAGCGGCAAATACACTTGCTAATCCAGCATCGCCAATTAAATCATTTTGGACCATCATTGGGTAAATGAGCATTTTGCAAGCGACAAGCAAGAAAAAAATGATATCCAATATACCGCAGAGATAACGGCAAAATTGAGAATATGGGGCGATGAGATTGCCATAAGATACTAGCCCAAGTGTGAGAGCAACTGTAGGAATAGGAACATTTTTAATCATCGGAAATAATAACCCTTCTTTAGCATAATAAAAATAAATTTTGGTGATAACATACATACGCAAATAAAATATATCATGCAAGTGAATATCATACCATTCATTATAACACAAGCTAGGAAGGTGATTAGAGGCTAGCTAGTTAGCTTTACTAATAAGTAGTAGGAGGCAGAATAGTTGATATATATTCGCTTATTGCTGTGAAATGCGTTATAATGGCAGTAGATATTGTGAATTTAAAGGAGTGCTTAATGTGGAAAATTTTTCATTTGATGAATTTATAGATAGTATCAACAAGGTCATCGTTCCTAAGATGGCAATGGGGAGAATGTTTACCAAGGAGTTTACAGCAGTTGCTGACCATATTGTGGAACTTTTAAAGAAAAATTTGGCTGTTAAAAAAGCTGTTGCCGAAAAATACGATGTTTTCTACGTTAGTAAAGGGGAAATATATTGTACATTAATAGATTATATTGGCACAATGTTGCACCACAAAGAGGAAAATCAAGAAATATATAAAAAGATAACAAAACCATTTATGGCAGAGTTATCACTTTGTGAGCAGAAGTGGTCTGAAAAAATAACTTTTATCACAGATTATGCCTTGGTTAATGCAGATATGTTGGCGAAAACCATAAAAGATATTTATCATCATTCTGTAGAAGCTTTCATGGAAAATACTAGAAAAACAGAAGAATGGTATGCAAGTTCACTCATCGATGCTAATTTTTCGGGTAAAGAAAAGCAGTTGGCTTTACAACGTTTTCATAAGCAAAGAGAATTATCCAATGAATATTTACATGCTGAGGGACCGTGCTTTTCTCCACTTACCGCAGAAGACATTGCTGAATTAGAAACTCTTTTAGAAAAAGTGCAGAAAGAAGCAAAAAAGAGATGTCAATATTTGCTAGATTTAAACTCGGAGGATTGGGCTGAAATAGTATCTACGCTAGAAAGTGTCGAATGTCATTCATTAAATTTGCCAACACTTTTAGCAATTTATCGGTCTAATTTGCAATAATTTAACCGATAAATATTAGATTAAATGACAGATATAATGCTATAATGGAAATATAAAAATCTGAGAAGGGTGAGATATATGATTAAATGGATTATTTCTGATATGGATGGTACGCTCTTAGATAGTGATTATAAATTACCGCCCGATTTTGATGAAATTATGCAACGTTTAAAAGAACATAATATCAAGTTTTCCCCGGCGAGCGGTAGGCAGAACTATGCCCTTATCGACCAATTTTCCAAGTATAAAAAGGATATGTGCTTCATTTCTGAAAATGGCGGGTTAGTTACTACAGATAAGGAAGTTTTGACCTACGATAAATTGCCAGAAGATATTATTCCAGCACTTTTAAAAAAATTAGATGCTTTAAAGATGGGCTATCCAGTTATTTGTACAAAGGAAAAAGCCTATGTGGTTTCACACGATGCTGATTTTTGCCAAGAAATGAAACAGTACTATACCCATTATGAATTTGTAGAAGATTTTTCTCATATTTCTGAACCGATTATTAAAATTGCCGTTTGCGATATTCACGGCCAAGATGTGCAAAAAAATTCCTATCCGAGCGTGGCAGAATTTGCTGACCGTTTGAGTATTGTCATTTCTTCCAAGATTTGGATGGATATTATGAATCCAGAAACAAGTAAAGGAAGAGCCATTAAAAAATTGCAAGAAAAGTGGGGAATTTCTCCCGATGAATGCATGGCTTTTGGCGATTATTACAATGACATCCAGATGATGCAGGTGGTTGGAGAAACTTACGCCATGGGAAACGCGGTTCCAGAAATTAAAAAATTAGCTAAACACGTTACTTTGACTAATGATGAACACGGTGTCACGCATACCATTCGGCAGTATTTGGACAGTTTAGATAAGTAATAGAGGAAAAGGAAGAAAACTGATGGTTAAAATAGGAAAGATATTGGTACCGGTTGATGGTTCACCTGCCTCTTCGCGTGCGGCAAATTTTGCTTTTGATTTGCAAGTTAGAACAGGTTGTAAAGTTTACTTGCTCTACGTTGCCATTTTAAAGGTGGGGTTGTATCAGCATAATATTGATGTAGAATCATTGCCAGATGATGTTGTGAATTCCTTGCATAAAGTGGGAGAAAATTTATTAAATAGTATTACAGACGGTCTGCCAGCAGAAGTGGTAGAAAATGTCGTCAAAGTTTGTAAATTAGGAGATCCCAGAAAAGTAATCCTACAGACAGTAAAAGAATTAGAAGTAGATGCTATTGCCATGGGGACGCGTGGTTTAGAAGCGGCCAAGGGGCTCTTGCTAAACAGTGTTAGTCAGTATTTAATGGAATATGCACCTTGTCCCATTATGTTGTTTAAAGAAGAATAGAATGGTTTTAAAAAAGCAGGTTATTTACTGAAAAGTAGATAACCTGCTTTTTGTTTTTGCTTTTGGTATTAATGATAAACTTTTTCTGGAAGAATTTTTTCCCAATGGGCGACGACGACAGAGGCAATGCAATTACCAGTAACATTGCAGGCTGTACGAGCCATGTCGAGGATGCGGTCAACTCCCAAAATAATGGCAATTCCTTCTACTGGCAAGCCAAAGGCAGCAGCTGTACCAGCAATGACAATTAAGGAGGCGCCAGGGACGGCCGCGATGCCTTTGGTAGATAACATCAGTGTCACTAACATGAGAATTTGCGATGAGATGGGAAAATGGATGCCGTATACCTGAGAGATAAAAACTGTAGCCAAGGCACTGTACAGTGTAGAACCATCTAAATTAAAGGTATACCCCAGAGGTAAGACAAAACTGACGACATTTTTAGGTACGCCAAAATCATCTAATTTTTCCATGGCAATAGGGAGCGCTGCTTCGCTAGCCGCCGTGGTAAAGGCGAGGAGTAAAGGTTCTTTTAGCTCTTTCATAAGACGCAAGAAGTTCACCTTGGTAAAGAAAGAAGCGATACCTATGATAATAAGGATAAAGACGATTAATGCTAGATAAAGCGATAAGATAAGTTTACCAAGGGGGAGGAGCATCCCTAACCCGTAGGTACCAACTGTGTAGGCGATAGAGCCGAAAATGCCGAGCGGAGCGAGATACATTACGTAATTAGTAAATTTAAACATGATATAGGCAATGTCACGCGAAAGGCGAATGATGGTTTTTCCATCTTCGCCACTGCCAGCAGCAGCGACGGCAAAAAAGCAAGAGAAAAAAATGATTTGAAGCATATCGGCACGGCTCATGGCATCGATGATATTAGTAGGAATAATATGCAGAAGCATAGAGGCGTGGTCGATATTATGATGTGCTGCTTCTGTAATGGCGGCGCTAACTGGTACATGCATGGTAATGCCAGTGCCAGGGTGTAAGAGATTGGCGATAATGAGCCCAACAATGAGGGCAATGGTGGTGGCGAATTCAAACCAGAGAATGGCTTTTCCGCCGAGGACACCTAATTTTTTAAAATCGCCAGTTCCGGCAATGCCCATGACCAGAGAACTAAAAATGAGCGGCACGACAATCATTTTTATCATGCGAATAAAGGCATCACCTAAGATTTTTAAAGATTGAGCAAAATGGGGAAATAACCAACCCACCAAAATTCCGAGTAGTAAACCGATAAAAATTTGGGTTGCTAGGCCAGGCATTTTCTTTTTCAATAAATATATAACTCCTTTCTAATTTTCGCGGTAGGTGCACCAAGGTTCTGGAGCCATGTAATTACCAGCATGGTAGAAAGCTGCTCTAGCACGGCATCCACTACAAGTGGTGCGATAGCTACATTTACCGCATTTTCCAATGTATTCTTGAGAGCGTAATTCTCGCAGTACGGTTGAGGTGCGCCATATTTCATCAAAGGGTTTTTCGCGTATATCGCCAATTTCCTTTTGTAAATAGGCACAGGGTTGTACCTTACCAGAGGGATTGATAATGCAATACGCTAAGCCAGCTAGACAACCGTGTTGAAAGCGAGTTTTTATGCCTAGTTGTTTAGCGATGCGGATAAACTGAGGAGCACAGGTTGGTTTGATTTCAATATTTGTTGTTTGTTGCTTATAAAGAAGGCGTGTGAGAGCCTCTTCGTAAGCAGTGGCATGTAGTGAGGTTTGTTCTATTTGTTCACCGCGACCAGTGGGGACGAGAAAAAAGAAATGGTGTGCTATGGCGTGTTGGGTTACAGCAAAGTCAATTAATTCTTCTAGTTCGTCGGCATTATTTGTTGTAACGGTAGTATGAACTTGAAAGGGAAGTTGGAGACGAACACAATCTTCCATGGCTTGGACAGTTTTTTCCCAGGCGCCAACTTGACCGCGGAATTCGTCGTGTTTGGCTGGAGAAACAGAATCTAGAGAAATTCCAATGCGACGCAAGCCCACCTTTTTTAAAGCTTGAATTTTGTCAGGGGTCAGTAATGTGCCATTTGTCCCGAGAACAGAGCGCATGCCTAATTGATTGGCATAGGCCACAAGTTCGAAGATATCTTCACGTAACAGTGGTTCGCCACCAGAAAAAATCATAATTTTAAAACCGGCTCTGGCGATTTCTCTTAATAATTTTTTCGCTTCTACTGTTGATAATTCATTAGGAGAACAAGAGTTTCCAGAATCACGATAACAGTGTTTGCAAGCGAGATTACAGCGGTTGGTCATATTCCACGAAATTATCATCTGGCCTTACACTTCCTTTGGGGGAGAAAATATTTCTGCATCTGTTAGGTAACACGCAGGGTCAGTATCCCAAAAATTTCCCGTAACTGCTTCTGCCCGCGTGCGAAAATTACCATTACAAAGGTCGACATATTGGCATTTTTGGCAGCGTCCTTGAAGAAGAGGACGCCGATTTTTTAAGCCACGCAAGATGGGATTGCTTTCATCTTGCCAAATATCGGCAAAATTCCGTTTTTTGATATTTCCGAGGTGATGGTGCAAAGTAAATTGATCTGGGTGGACATTGCCGAAAGGGTCTATTTCACCTACAGCAATGCCAGAGCGGTTACCACCATTATAAAAGCTGAGTTTTTTTATCTGTTTAGCCAGGTCCATCTGCCCGTGGCGCTTGGCATATAGGTAGAGATAGATGGCATCACAGTGATTATCAACTGTTAGAATTTCTTTTTTTAAACCACGTGCGGAAAAGTCGAGGGTACGTCTGATGATGATATCCATAGCTTTTCTGCTTTCAGCATGGGTCAAGTCAAGATGACGCATTTTTTCGCCTCGACCAGAATAGACGAGATGATAAAAACAGACGCGGTCGATATTGTGTTCTTCGATAAAATCAAAAATATTTTCTAATTCAGCAAAATTGTGTTTGTTTAAGGTAAAGCGAAGCCCTACCTTTTGTCCGACAGCGACGCAATTATTGATGCCTTGCATGGCTTTGCTAAAAGCTCCTTGTAAACCGCGAAAACTGTCATTGATTTGGCCAATGCCGTCTAGGGAGATGCCAACATAACCAACGCCTACCGCCTTTAGTTTTTGGGCACAAGAGGGGGTAATTAATGTGCCATTGGTAGAGAGCGTGGGGCGAATGCCTTTAGAACGGGCGTAGGCGGCAAGTTCGAAGAAATCTGGGCGCAAGAGCGGTTCTCCACCAGAAAATAGTAAAACAGGAACGTGAAAATTAGCTAAATCATCAATTAAAGTTTTTGCTTCTTCTGTAGTTAGTTCTTCTGGATAAATTTGGGCATCTGAATTCATGTAACAATGCTTACAGTGTAAATTACAAGTTTTAGTGGAATTCCAGACTACGACTGGACCAACACCTGTTCTGACGCCATTTTTAACTGTTCGCGCATCTGGTTGGTAACGCAATTGGTCGCCATAATAATTGGTGGCAAAGAGAAGTTTTGTTATGCTAATCATATTACCTCACTCACTTATCAGTTAAAGATAGGTAGGGCACAGCATTTAAATTAAAATCGGCGAAATCATGCACAAGTGACTGATAGTACCCGCGACAGGCAATCATGGCGGCATTGTCCGTGCAGAGAATGCGATTCGGGTAATAGAATTTGAGGTGTTCTTTTTCTGTTAGTTCGCGTAATTGCCCTTCGAGGCGGCTGTTGGCAGCTACACCACCGGCAAGTACCAACGTATCTAAATGTAATTTTTGGCAAGCAGCGATGGCTTTAGTTGTGAGGATATCTGTGACTGCTTTTTGGAAAGAAGCGGCGACATCGGCGCGATTTATCGTTTTTTGTCGTTGTTCCATATTGTGCATGTAATTGATAACCGCAGATTTTAATCCGCTAAAGCTAAATTCATAATTGTCCTTTTTTAAAAGAGCCTTGGGAAAATCAATAGCGAGAGGGTTACCATCTTTGGCCAGTCTATCTATCTCTGGTCCGCCTGGGTATGGTAAGCCGAGGACTCTAGCCACTTTATCAAAAGCTTCTCCAGCGGCATCGTCGCGTGTTTCTCCTACTAAGGTAAAGCGATTATAATCTTGCATATGTACGAGAGCAGTATGCCCACCAGAAACTACTAGAGCTAAAAAAGGTGGTTTTAAATGGGGTGTTGAGAGAAAATTGGCAAAGATATGTCCTTCTAAGTGGTTGACAGCAATTAATGGTACATCTAGGGAAAAGGCTAAAGCCTTAGCGGCAGAAACACCGACAAGTAAGGCTCCCACTAATCCAGGTCCATAGGCAACAGCGATTTGGTCTATATCGGATAGTGTGACCTGAGCTTTTGTGAGGGCTTCTTCCAGTACTGGCATGATGTTGACGATATGTTTGCGGGAGGCTATTTCTGGAACTACCCCACCAAATTTTTTATGAATGGGAATTTGCGTGGAAATGATATTTGAGAGCAACTTGCGGTCATCCTCTAAAATGGCGATGGAAGTTTCGTCGCAGCTGCTTTCAATTCCTAAAGTTAACATAGATTATTCCTTTCTAAAAAGACAGCTATTTCGGAAAAAGAAAAGCGAATTTCTGGATAAGAAAGTGGCGGCCTTTGGATGATTACGACGGGAATATTTAGTTCTTCAGCCGCCGCTATTTTAGTATCTGTTCCGCCGATATGTCCGCTGTCTTTTGTGACGATGACATTTGCATTTAGCATTTTATAAGTTGCAAGATTAAAATCTTTGGAAAAGCGCCCTTGCATGGCGATGATATTTTGTGGAGAAAAACCGGCTTCTAACGCTGCCTGCAGGGAATCTAAGAGCGGTATAATGCGGAGAAATAAGCGATGTGTTGGTAGATATTTCTGAAAGGCAGATAGATGTCTGCTGCCAGTTGTGATGAAGATAGTCTTGCCCAACTGACTAGCTAATGTGGCAGCCTCTTCATAAGAATTGACATAGTGTAAAAGTGGTTGTTTCGGCATTACGGCAGTACATGCTCTTTCATAGCGAATGTAGGGAATAGTGAGCTTTTGACAGGTATTAATAGCTAATTCCGAGATTACTGTGGCGTAAGGATGAGTAGCATCAATGAAGGCTGATATATGATATTTTTTTAAGATAGCTGGCAAAGTTTCAGCATCGAGAGGATGGGCATTGATGCTTAAATTGGGATGAGGAGTAATTAGTTCTTTGGCGTAGGTAGTCGTTACGGATAACAAGATGGTAAAGTTTTTGGCTAAAAGAAATTTAACTAATTCGCGACTATCTTGTGTGCCACCGGCGACGAAAATCATAATTTGTAACCTCGTGGGGTGATGATGAAATTATCGCGACGGTAGCTTTGACTGTTGCCGATAATTACTGTCGATAGCATATCTATATCCTCTTTGGTAAATTTATCGAGGGTAGAGATGGTAATACTTTCACCAGTGCGAGAGGCGGAGCGTACAATACCCACTGGGGTTTCAGGGGAGCGATGCTTTAATAAAATGGAGCGCACTATTTCTATCTGTTGGACGCGTTTTTTACTTTTTGGATTGTAGAGGGCAATGACAAAATCGCCCTCCGCCGCTAGTTGGACCCGCTTTTCGATGAGGGGCCAAGGTGTCAAGAGGTCACTTAAACTTATCACGGCAAAATCATTGGTCAAAGGAGCACCCAGTAAAGAAGCGGCTGCGTTGACGGCACTAATGCCTGGTATTACCTCGATGGTAGGTCTCTTGTCCTTTGGCAGTTGAAAGTTTAATTCTAAAATTAGACCAGCCATACCGTAAATACCAGCATCGCCACTCGATACGATGGCGACCGTTTTATCTTGGGCTGCTTGCAGAGCTTGTTTACAGCGTTCGACTTCTTTGAACATACCGTTTTGTAAAACCGTTTTATGGTGTAAAAATTCTGGAATTAGTTTGATATAGGTTTTATAGCCGACAATTACTTCGGCCGTTTGGAGTGCTTTTTTTGCGCGTTCACTCATGTCGAGGTTATTGCCCGGTCCTAGACCGACGATAAAAAGTTTTCCCATACGATAGCCACCGTCACTTTCTGAAATTTTATTTTAGGGAGGAGTAGTTTGGTGCCGAAACAAAGTGCTGCAGCCTCACAGACATTGCCGACACCGATAGTTTTTTCGACAAAAGGTGAGGTTTGAAGTTTATGCCGTATAATCTGTTTTTGAAGGGCCATATTGTCGAAGAAATTTAGTTCTATTTGGGCCAAATTGGCAAATTGTAATAGTCCTGGTTCATTTTTTTTGGCCACCGTTGAGGAAAGATGTACGATGGCGCGCGGAGAAACATGGATGTATCGGCAAGCTCGACAAATGGCGCGAGCAATGGTGAGGACAGATGTGTTTCGTCGACAGCCGATACCGATACTCAGTCTTGGTGGCAAGAGTTGTAGGTAATTTGTTTCTAGAAAGGTTTTTTCTGTCACCAAAACTGCTAAATGAGAAGAGCAAGCCCTGTTCCAGGAGCGGGCGAAGGGAAGACGGCGGTGATAATATTTCGCATCTGGCAGGGCTTCATCTATGTAATAAGTGATATTTTGATTATCATTAATGGCAGAATTTATTTTTTTTAATAATTTAGTGGGGGTTGCTTGGAGGTGAAATTTACCAGCAAAGCGGTCTGGAGTAAAGAGGTTTTTGCCATCCGTGGCCGTAGTTATTACCGGAGTAGCTTGGAGGTGTTTAGCCACTACGGTCGTGATTTCGTTGGCACGTCCGAGATGGCCACTGAGTAAACTGATGACAAAATTGCTATTTTCGTCACATACCAAAATAGCGGGGTCATGTAGTTTATCAACCAAGTATGGCGCACAAGTGCGCAAGGCTATGCCAGTGGAAGAAATAAAGCAGATGGCATCGTAACGAGAAAAGATAGTGGCGATGAGTGTTTTAAGGGAGCTAAAATTACGACAATCATTCGCCTTAGAATTGATTTGACGAGAAAATAGGTAGATTGTCGATTGATAAAATAGCGATTGTAAATGTAGGGCAATGCCTTTGCCACGGTTATTTAGGGCAATGAAGGCCATTCGTACATCGTAAAATTTAGTCATTTTTTTTCTCCGGCCTAGTGAGGTGGAAAAAATCGGCAGCATACAAGCGCGAAACCTCATATTCGGCATTTAAGAAAGAGCCGACTAGAATGAGCGCCGTGCGTGTGATATGGTGTGGTTCAACTAGGGCGACGATATTATCTAGGGTGCCGACGATAATTTTTTCATCTGGCCAGGAGACCTTTTTAGCTACTGCTATGGGCGTATTAGGCGGATAACCACCAGCGATTAATTGTTTTACTACTTCTTCGAGCATGCTGATGCTCAGGAAAATGCACATAGTCGCTTGGTGTTTAGCTAGGGAGGCTAAATTTTCGCTTTCTGGTACTTTTGTTCTTCCCGCTTGGCGCGTGATAATAACGGTTTGCGTTACCGTTGGCAAGGTGTACTCTCTATTCATGCTGGCAGCTGCTGCTAGAAAGGAGCTGACTCCGGGCACAACGGTGCATTCAATATCCAACTTTTTCAAGGCATCAATTTGTTCTTGAATGGCGCCGTATATAGCTGGGTCACCAGTGTGCAAACGCACAACTAAGAGACCTTTTACAAGCGCAGTTTGTATGACGGAGATAATTTCTTCTAAGGTCATACCAGCGCTATTATAGATGAGACAATTCTTGGGGGCTAATTTTAGCAATGCCGGATTGACAAGAGAGCCGGCATAGATTATGACATCAGCCCTCTGAAGCAGTTTTTGCCCTTTGACGGTGATGAGTTCCGGGTCACCTGGCCCTGCGCCAACGATGTACAGTGTTTTCATATCTTTAAAAGGGCATGTGCCCACTAGACCTCCTTAATGTGTTGTTTAGATATATAGGTCATTTTTTGTATAGCAATATCCATGATGAAAGTCTTTATAGAAGCTATTTTATAAATTTTGAGATGGAAAATTGGTGTTACGAAATATATTATATCATACATTTTAGGTATAGATTATAATGCGGTTTTAGGTTGGTAGGCAAGAGTTTTATTTTATTAAAAGTGAAGGATCATCACTTAGAAGGAGAGAGGTCTGACAATTTCCCCCGCAGATAGACGGCTTGAATATCCTTAGGTGTTCCGTAGTAGAGAAATTGGGCAAGATGGTCTAGCGGAGAAAGTACTTGGGGTGAATGAGGTTTTATTACCAAACAATTTGCTAAATAACCTGATTCTAAACTGCCATTTTTGCCCCACATTTTTCCTCCGCCTTTGGTTGCCAAATAGAAAGTTTCGGATAGGGAAAGTGGCGCACAATCTGGATGGGTAAATTGATATATTTTAGATAATTGGATAGCGGAAACGATAGAGCGAGGGATAAATAGGTCGTTACCAGCGCCAATATCACTGCCAAGCGTAAGATTGATGCCGGCATTTAGGAAACGGCGCGCTGGCATGATACCACTAGATAGGTTGATATTGGACAGCGGACAGTGTACTGGATACACATGGTGCGCTTTCAAATTGGCAATGATATTTTCATCGACGTGAATGCAATGTGCCATAAGTGTTGGGGTGTCGCCTAGTAAATGGTAGCGCTTATAGACAGCATCGTAAGTTGGGCAATTTGGAAATAGCTCTTTGACAAAGGCGATTTCCGCTTCGTTTTCGTCGAGGTGCGATTGGACTGGAAGTTGATATTTTTGAGCAAGCTCTCCTAATGCTTGTAATAAAGGTGCTGTGCAACTGATGGCAAAACGGGGGGTGATGATGGGGGTGATAACTTTATTTTGCTTCCATTTTTGAATGAATTTCTCTGTTTCACATACTGAATTTTGCGTGTCCTCAAGGAGAAAATCAGGGGCATTGCGGTCCATATTGACCTTGCCGACAAAGGCCGTGAAGTTTTTTTCGGCTAGTAGGTCGCACAATAAATTGGTAGCTGGTAAATGGATGGTGCCAAAGATGGCAGCACTAGTGGTTCCACTAGCAATAAGGCGCGCTATAAAATCGCGATAAATAGTGCGGGCATATTCTAAGTCGTGAAATTTTCCTTCTTCAGGAAAAGTGTATTTGGCAAGCCATTTTAATAATGGTTCATCCATGCCGAGACCACATTGTAATAATTGTGGAGCGTGGGTGTGCATATCGCAAAACCCTGGAATGATGAGATTATTTCCATAATCGTGATATGGACAGGCGCGATATTTTTCTGGTAATTGGGGATAGATGCCTTGTATATGTTCTTTTTCGATGACGAGAAAAGAGTTGGCATGGACAGAAAAGGTTGTTGGTGCAGGGGTAAAAATGATATTTCCTTTTAAAATTAATGGTTGCATAATTGTCCTCCCTTAAATCAAAACTGTATTTAGTATAAGATAAATTTTTGATAAAAACAAAATAGAGCTAGGAAGGGAGGAGAGGACTTAAAGATGACATTGAGAGTATGGAGAAGTTTGTAAATATGATATAATTAAAACTGTTCTTAGTGTCAGAAAATTTTTACAGGCGGTAGATGGAGTGATGTTTTGGCAGCAAATTGAGTTGAAACGTTTTGTCCGGCCTCGGATTGGATTTCTACAATGAGAAGCTGTATTTTGAAAGGAGGGCACGATATTTCTCGCGTTTAGTTGAGAGAATGTCGTATCATGATGAATAAAATAGTAAAAAAACAGTTGTTGGCTCCGGATGTATATCTTTATGAAATTGAGGCGCCGAGAATTGCCAAAAAGGCACAACCAGGACAATTTTTGATTGTGCGTACACACGAAGAAGGTGAGCGCATACCGCTCACTATTGCTGATTTTAACCGCGAAAAGGGGACGGTAAGCATTGTCTTTCAGACTGTCGGTGCAGGAACTGATTATTTGGGAAGATTAAAAGAGAATGATTTTATTTTAGACGTTGTAGCTCCCCTTGGTAAACAGACTGATATTAAAAAAGAGGGCACGGTTGTCTGTATTGGTGGCGGGATTGGTGCCGCTCCCATTTATCCGATTGCGCGTGGTATGAAAGAAGCGGGAAACCGCGTTTTTGCTATTGTTGGAGCGAGAAGCAAAGATATTCTTATTTTAGAAGAGGAGATGCGGGCGGTTTGTGATGAACTTTTGATAACGACGGATGATGGTTCGTATGGAATCAAAGGTTTTGTTACTAATGCGTTACAGCAACTAATCGAGCGGGGCGAAAAAATAGATGAAGTTGTCGCTATCGGGCCAGTAGTGATGATGAGCAGCGTGGCTAACGCCACTCGTCCATATAATATAAAAACCGTCGTCAGTTTAAATCCTATTATGGTAGATGGAACTGGCATGTGCGGTGGTTGTCGTGTGCAAGTTGCTGGTGAAACTAAGTTTGCCTGTGTTGATGGTCCGGAATTTGATGGACATCAAGTGGATTTTAAAGGATTGATGCAGAGACAAAGAATGTATAAGGATAAAGAAGTAGAAGGTAAAAAACACCATCTGTGCAATCTCGATAGAATTGAAAGGAGATTATAAAATGGCGAGCAAGATAGATAGACAGGCAATGCCAGAGCAACCAGCAGCGGAGAGAATTCACAATTTTTCTGAGGTTGCTTTGGGTTATGATGAAAAAACAGCCATGTTAGAGGCCCAAAGATGTTTGCACTGCGGTAAACCGCGCTGTATGATGGGATGTCCCGTCCATGTCAACATTCCTGGTTTTATTCACGCTTTGGTAGAAGGGAATTTAGCGAAATCAATTGACACTATTAAGGAAACGAGCAGTTTGCCGGCTATTTGTGGTCGTGTTTGCCCACAAGAAAATCAGTGCGAAAAGTTTTGTATCTTGGGGATTAAAGGTGAGCCAGTGGCTATCGGTCGCTTGGAAAGGTTTGTCGCCGATTGGGATTTAAAGAGAAAGAAAACTGAAGAAGTTATAAAGCCGGCTGCAGATGCACAAAAAGTGGCTGTAATTGGTTCTGGTCCAGCTGGTCTTGCTGCAGCTGGTGCTTTAGCTAAAAAAGGCTATCGTGTGACGATTTTTGAAGCTTTGCATAAGGCTGGAGGAGTACTTTCTTATGGTATTCCAGAATTCCGTTTACCTAAAGATGAAGTTGTTCAAGTGGAAATTCAGAAATTGTTGGATATGGGAATAGAATTGTGCTTAGATACGGTTGTAGGTAAGTTGTATACTATTGATGAATTATTGAAAGAAGAAGGATTTTCGGCGGTCTTTATCGGCACTGGCGCTGGATTACCACACTTTATGGAGATACCAGGAGAGCATTTAAATGGCGTGTATTCCGCTAATGAATTTCTCACGCGTTGTAATTTGATGAAAGCTTATGCTTTCCCTCACTATGAAACTCCCCTAGAAATCGGCAAGCGTGTAGCTGTTGTCGGTGGTGGTAATGTGGCTATGGATGCAGCACGCACAGCTCGCCGTTTAGGAGCAGAAAAAGTTTACATCGTTTATCGGCGCAGTGAAAAAGAGTTACCAGCTAGACGAGAAGAAGTTGGTCATGCCAAAGAAGAAGGTATTATTTTTGCTACACTGAATAATCCAGTAGAAATTTTGGGCGATGAACACGGTTCTGTGCGGGCCATTCGCTGTGTGCAGATGGCTTTGGGAGAACCTGATGAAAGCGGTCGCCGTCGCCCAGAACCTGTCCCTAATTCTGAGCATGATTTAGAAGTAGATAGTGTTATCATTTCCATTGGTCAAGGGCCAAATCCCTTAGTGCAGTCTACAACTCCGGATATGCAGGTCAATAAGCGCGGAAATATCATTGCTGATGAAAAAACTGGTATGACTACCAAAGAAGGTGTTTTCGCTGGCGGCGATGTCGTCACAGGGGCTGCTACAGTTATCCTAGCTATGGGAGCTGGTCTTAAGGCAGCAGATGCTATTGATGAATACTTACAGCAAAATTAGGCTGAAGATATAAAATACAGATATGGAAACAATATATTTTAGAACAAAAACCACGGTGTCGTTAATCAATTATCATTGCGTTTTCTGCCCAAAGTATAGAAGAAAGATTTTCTTAATTCCCAATGTGGAGAACCGTTTCCAAGAGCTGACGCGAGATATTTGTCGAAAACTCAAAATAGAAATATT
>JAHHSQ010000015.1 GCA_020025135.1 Pectinatus sp. | reverse complement strand
AGGTTCGCTAATATCCCAGAATCCCCCGGCTTTAGCCGTGGGGAGTATGTCAATAGTATAAGTTCGATATAGGCTGCAGACTTTTTTAGAAAGTGTGATATATAATGATAATTTTGCCAGTTAGTGAATTGCGCCCTGGCATGACTCTCTACCAAAGCGTGTTTGCCGAACATGGAACCTTTCTTCTAAAAAGTGGTACTGTATTAACACCGCAACTAATTCAAAAAGTGAGGAATTTTTCTATCCCTCGCGTTGCCGTAACTGGCCTGACACCCCTCCATTCTGTAACTATACCGCAAGATATCGTACACGATTACACGAAACAGGAAGCTCTTCTAGCACTTTCTAGCTCGCTAGAAAACTTTCGAAGTAGCGGTATCTTTTTCATCCAGGATTTGCAGGATGCCGTTTACAAGATAATCGAAGAAATTTTTACGAATAATGGACAAGCTTTAATTCAGATGAATAATGTCCGCTCACATGATAGCTACACACTGGTGCATTCCATCAATGTCGCTGTCTTAGCAACTTTTTTAGGCATTATCAATAAATTATCCTTATCCGATTTAAAAGAACTTACTTTAGGAGCTTTATTACACGATGTAGGCAAAAATTGTATTCCAGAAAATATTTTAAACAAAAAAGAGCCGTTAACGAACGATGAATTCACGCTCATAAAAAATCATCCTTTAGATTCCCTCTCTGCTTTAAAAAAAGCTGGCTGTTTTAGCGAAAGTATTATGTCCATCGCCAGCCAACATCACGAAAAAATAGATGGCTCCGGCTATCCATTCCACCTCAAGGACAAGCAAATTCATCCTTTTGCCAAAATGGTAAGCATCGCCGATGTTTTCGATGCGCTAACCAGTGAGCGTGCTTACAAAAGAGCTTATAAACCACATATCGCTTATAATATCATGTCGCTTCATTCTCCCAACTCTTTTCAAAGCGATTATCTTCAGAAATTTTTCGACAATATTGCCATTTATCCTGTTGGCTCTGTCGTAAAATTAAATATTGGCATTGCCATAGTTTCCAAGGTATTTCCTGAAGCCGTTTTGACTCCTATCGTCAAAGTTTTTGCCGACAATGACTGTCATAAATTGAAAACTTCCTTGACTTTAGACTTAGCACAGGAGCGTGGTGTCAGTATTGATTGTGTATACAGTGATAAAGAATTATACAATTTATACACTACAATGGATTTTGACCCACAGACCCTTTTATGAAAAAAGGTTGACCATATATATGTATGGTCAACCTTTTTTCATTCTTCCTCTGCCATACGATTATATTTCATGGCATGGGGATACAAAGACTTTCTCTCTTCTTCTGTTAAAGCTCGCACTACTTTTGCCGGCACCCCTAAAACTAGCGAACCAGCTGGCACAACTGTCCCCTTTGTAACCAAGGCTCCAGCTCCGACTATCGATTGTTTGCCGATGACCGCCCCATCTAATACTGTAGCATGCATGCCAATTAAACATTCATTCTCTACCGTACAGGCATGCAATATCGCACCATGCCCCACAGTGACATAATTACCTACTTTACACGGTAAATCGTCAGCCACGTGTAAAACGGCATTATCCTGTACATTGCTATATCTTCCTACAATAATAGGAGCTAAATCACCGCGCAAAGTAGCATTGTACCACACACTACTCCCCGCTTTTAATTCTACCTTTCCCTTCAATATAGCTTGTGCAAACACGCGAGCCGAAGGGGCAATCTTGATATTATCTTTCATTTTTCTTCTCCACTAGTATTTTAGCTAAAATATCTAAAAACATAATTTATCTGTGCTTGATGATTTCATCCCAATAATGCTGTGGCACAAAAAGGCTACCTTGCCTACCACTACCTAAATCATTATCAGGACGGTTAGCACCATGAAAATCACTGCCACCTGTCCCTAAAAGATGATACTTTTCCAACATGGCGTGGGCAAAAGAGCGCTCTTCAGCATTATAATCACTATATTCTCCTTCCATACCATCTAACCCCAGTCCTACAAGATTTACTAGTTCTTGCTCTTGTTCACGGCGGGTCAAACCGCCTAAACCCGTTTTTTTATGGTAATGAGCCAAAGACAAAATGCCACCTGCACCGTGGATACCTTTTGCCGCCGTCAGTAAATCAATATCTGGGTCTATATCCAGCTCGGCTAAAGCTGGAGCCAAATAAGTATTCCACATCATCGGTAATTTGCCAATACTGTGCGTAGTGGTTAAAATGTAGCGCACAATTGCATAGCGGTCAAGCGCCTCTCCTACATTTACATAAGGAAGTACTGCTTCCTTACTAACCGGCAACCCACGTCTAGCGATACTATCTAATATCGCTTCCATATTGCTTTCTTTATTTTGTCTAATTTTCTTGTACAAAGCCAAAAATGCCGGCGATTTTTCATCAAAATTTAATGCTACTACATGAAGCTTGCGACTCTGATAAGAAATAGTCAACTCCATGCCAGTAAAATATTTTATGCCCAATCTATTAGCCATTTTGCGCGCTCGCTCAACGCCAGCAATGCTATCATGGTCTGTTATAGCGATACCAGCCAAGCCATTTTTTTTCGCCAAAGTGATGATTTTTTCTGGCGTATAAGTGCCATCTGATATCGTCGAATGTACATGTAAATCTATTTTCTGCAATTAATCCACCCCATCGCCTATTTTCTGTGGGCAGCAAAGAAATTATACACTGCTGTTGCTACCTTGATATTCATTCGTGGCGCCGCTGCCAACTCTTCTATATTCGCTGCTTTTATCTTCTCTAAATTACCAAAATATTGCCAAAGAGCCTGTCGCCGCTTTGGCCCAATGCCTTCAATATGATCCAATATGGAGGTCAAATTTCGTTTACCACGCAACTTACGGTGATACGTTATCGCAAAACGATGTGCCTCATCACGCACCTGTTGCACTAAAAACAAAGCCTTGCTATCTCTTGGCAAGATAACTGGGTCGCTTTTCCCTTCCACAAAGATATATTCAAACTGCTTGGCTAACCCCACAACTGGCAAGGAGTCTAAACCGGCCCCGCGAATTATCTCCAACGCTGAGCCTAATTGGCCTTTACCGCCATCTATAACGATGAGGTCTGGACAATCTGTAAGAGCATGCTTTACATAACGCCTATAAACTACTTCCCGCATGGAGAGAAAATCATCTGGTTTTCCCTCCGTAGACTGAATTTTAAAATGCCTATAAGCACGCTTTAAAGGCCGTCCTTCTACAAATACCACCATAGAAGCTACTGTTTCCGAGCCTTGAATATGCGAAATATCAAAACACTCTATTCGTTTCGGTGGATTCGGTAGCTGTAAATATTTTTGTAATTCTAATACGGCCATTCTACCAGCTTGTTCCTTAGCCATACTACGCTCTTCTATATCGATAAGATACCGCTTAGCATTCATCTCTGCCATGGCAACTAATTCCCGTTTCATTCCCTTTTGCGGATAAAAAAGTTCTACTTTCTTTCCGCTTTGATGCCGCAGCCAGGCTTCTAAGAGCACTTTATCGGGCAAGATAACGGGTAACAAAATCTCCGCTGGGTAAGAAAGCGCCGTATTATAATATTGGCCGAGAAAACTCTGTAAGACAGCGACATCTGTTTCTCCCTCGGTATTTTGAAGAAAAAAATGACTTCGTCCAGTCATCTTGCCATGCCGAACATAAAAAATTTGAATACAGGTATTTTCTTCCGAACGAGCTAAACCAACGATATCGCGATTTCCCTCGTCTTGTAAGGCAATCTTCTGTTTTTCTACAATTATCTGCACAGCCTGCCATTGGTCGCGTAAACGCGCTGCTTTTTCAAAATCCATCTCTTTGGCAGCCTTTTGCATCTCTGCATGCAATTTTTCCGCTAAACTATCACTTTTCCCAGAAAGAAAAAGTAAAATAGCTTGCACCATTTCACCATAAACTTCTGGAGAAATCTTTTCCTGACACGGAGCTAAACAACGTCCAATATAATATTCCAAACAAGGTCGCCGTACCTGCATCTGCTTGCAAGTGCGCAAGGGGAAAATTTTCCGCAAAACACCCAAAGTCTCACGCACGGCTTTGATATTAGTATAAGGGCCAAAGTATTTCGCCCCATCTTTTTCCAAATGATGTGTCAAAAATAAACGTGGATACATTTCTTGCACAGTGAGTTTTAAATATGGATAGCTTTTATCATCTTTTAAACTGATATTATAGCGTGGATGATGTTTTTTGATGAGATTGCATTCTAAAATAAGTGCTTCCAATTCTGAGTTAGTGATAATAATCTCAAAATTGTCAATCCGCTTCACCATCGCCACTACCTTGGCAGGATGATTGCGATTGCTCTGAAAATACTGACGTACTCTATTTTTCAAAATACGCGCCTTGCCCACGTAAATTATCTTGTCACTAGCATCTTTCATGATATATACACCTGGTTTTTCAGGCAGTTGCTTTAATTTTTGCTTCAATAATTCTGTCATCATAAACCCATACTAGCCGAATTAACAGACGGTTGCAAGCCCCTTCTACTAAAATAACATCTTTTTCTAAATCAAGCTGACCATCTGCAGGTAATAGTAAAGAAATATCACCATTAAGAATAATGCTATACAAAGGAGATATTATGTTATAATATTATTGTTTCCAGATAGAAAATTATCTAGAGCAATTTTGTCTGAGGAAATACAGATAAAATTTTTATAATATCACAATACATAAGAAAGGAAGCACTGTTAGTCCCATCTTAATGGGAACTTATTTTGAACAGTGGAAAAATATGCATAGAAATGAACTCTGTTGGTGCGGCAGCGGTTTAAAATACAAACGCTGTCATTTAGATTTTGACGAACGACTAGCTGGTATCAAGGTAAATTACCGTCAAAGTAAACCTTCCCACAAATTGATTAAAAATGATACTGATATCAGAGAAATAAAAAGAGCAGCCGCTATAAATAATGGCGCCTTAGATTTAATGGGTGAACATATTAAAGCCGGCATAGATACCTTAACTCTCAATAATTTAGCAGATGAATATATCGTCAAACACGGTGGCATTCCCGCTTGCTTAGATTACGAAGGATTTCCTAAGAGCATTTGCATTTCTATAAACGATGTCGTCTGTCACGGCATTCCTTCCGCAGATACCATCTTAAAAGATGGCGATATCGTCAACATCGATATCACTACCATTTTTAACGGCCATTATGCCGATGCTTCTCGCATGTTCATGATTGGTAATGTCACACCAGAAGCCAAGCAACTCGTGGAAGTGACCCAAAAAGCGATGAATATCGGCATTGAAGCAGCTCAACCTTGGCACTTTGTCGGCGATATCGGTGCCGCTATCGTCAAATTTGTCAAACCATACAATTATTCTATCGTCACTGCTCTCACGGGCCACGGCGTTGGGAACGATTTTCACGAAGAACCATATGTTAGCCACAGTGCCAAAAAAGACACCGGCATGCTCTTGGTCCCTGGCATGGTCATTACAGTAGAACCGATGATTAATATTGGTAAACCTGATGTCTACATCGACAGCGATGATAACTGGACTGTCTATACAGAGGACGGTTCTCTTTCCGCCCAATGGGAAAAAACTATCTGGATTACCGAAAAAGGCCCAGTGGTTTTGGCTGAATAATTTATCTTATAACAAAAGTAGGTGAACAGCTTGCAACACAAAGCGACGGATAGAATTATCTTTATGCACAATGTCGCTAAAACCTATGAAAACGGTGCTATAGCTTTAAAAAATATCAATGTCAGTATTCGAAAGGGCGAATTTGTCTTTTTAGTCGGTTCTAGCGGCGCTGGGAAATCCACCTTCATTAAAATGCTTTTACGCGAGGTAGTACCAGATGAGGGAAATATCTTCGTCAATGGATATAATATCATGGAAATGAATCATCGCGATATTCCCTATTTAAGGCGCAGTTTAGGTGTCATATTTCAAGATTATCGCCTCCTGCCCAACAAAACTATTTATGAAAATGTCGCCTTTGCCATGCAAGTAATAGAAGCGCCTCGTCGCACTATTTTGCGCAGTGTCAATAGCGTTTTAGACGTCGTCGGCCTGCGCGACAAGTATAAATGTTTCCCGAACCAACTTTCCGGCGGAGAACAACAGCGAGTAGCTATCGCTCGTGCCATCGTCAACAAACCTTCATTAGTAATTGCTGACGAACCAACCGGAAATCTAGACCCTGAGACTTCTTGGGGCATCATGGATATCTTCCACCGCATCAATCGGTTAGGAACAACAATCGTCATGGCTACCCATGATAAAGGTATCGTCGATACCATGAAAAAGCGCGTTATCGCTATTGAGAATGGTACTATCGTGCGCGATGAATACAATGGAGGATATGGTTATGAAACTTAGAACTTCAGAGTATTTTATCAAAGAATTATTCATCTCGTTAAAACGAAATAACTGGATGACACTAGCCTCTATCCTGACCGTCACCATTTCTCTTTTTATTTTAGGATTATTTCTCATCATCGTCACAAACTTAAACCGCATGGCTTCCACTTTGGAGTCGCGCGTCCAAATTAGCGTCTACCTCCAAGACAATCTAGGTAGCGAAAAAACTGAGCAATTAGAGGAAAAAATAAAAGCCATAAAAAGCGTTGCCACAGTAAAATATGTTTCCAAAGAAGAGGCAATGAAGCGCTTTCAAAAACGCCTAGGCGACCAAAAATATTTGCTTTCTGCTCTCGATAACACCAATCCACTACCTAATGCCTTTGAAGTTACCGTCAAAGAGCCTGATTTGGTAAAAAGTACGTCGCTTGAGCTAGAAAAATTACCTGGTGTAGATACCGCCGTATTTGCCCAAGATATCGTCGAACATCTCTTTGACATCACACGCATCGTGCGCCTCATTGGAGCCTCCATCATGGTACTTTTAACTGGAGCTACCATCTTCATCATCTCCAATACCATTAGACTTACCGTATTTGCTCGGCGCAAAGAAATTGCCATCATGAAATACGTCGGCGCGACGGATTGGTTTATTCGCTGGCCATTCATCTTAGAAGGTATCTTTCTCGGTTTTATTGGTGGCGATATCGCCGCCATTGCTCTGCGCTTTGCTTATGAAGCTTTGGTGCAAAAAATATACAGTACCTTAGCTTTCTTCCCGCTAATTCCCCTCTTCCCTTTTCTCAACTACATCACTCTCGGCATCATCTTCGCTGGTATCTGCATTGGAGCATTGGGAAGTAGTATTTCTATAAAAAGATTTCTCAAGGTGTAATTTCCCATGTCATTACGCAAATTAATTTCTATTTACTTGGTATGCTTATTGGCTTTTAGTCCTGCTCTTCCTGCCTGTGCTGGCGGTTTACAGAATAAATTGAACGATATTCGGCAACAGGCCAATAATAAAAAAGCGGAAATAGCCAAGGAAAAATCCAAAGAAGGCAATATCTCAGTCCAGCTAAAAGAACTCTCCGAAAAATCGGCTACAGCACTGGCAGAATACCACAAGATAAATGACCAATTAGATGAAACCAAACAAAAAATTCACGCCAATGAACTACTTCTAGCCAAAACACAAGAAAAGCTACAAGAAAGAGAAAAAATTCTCGATAAACGTGTTAGAGATATCTATATGCACGGACAAATCAGTTACATTGATGTCCTCGTTGGTGCCAATGATTTCTCCGATTTTTTAACGCGTATCGGTTTAATAAAGCGCATCATAAAATATGATTGTGACCTCATTCAAGCTATTTTACAAGAAAAGCAAATAATTGCTAATACACAAAAATCTTTGAATGAGGAAAAAGAAAAAATTCAGAAATTGGCCAACGCTGCTCAAGAAAAATACGCACTCATCGAAAAACAACGTGAAGAACAAAAAGCACTCTTCGCCAAAGTCCAAAGTAATCGAGAAGCAGCCGAAAAAGCCTATGCAGAATTAGTAGCTGCCTCTGAGCAAGTAGAACAAATGATTATCGCTTATAATTCTGGCTCTTCTTCTACAACCACAATTACTGGTTCTGGACAAATGATTTGGCCTATTTCAGGACCTATTACTTCACCATTTGGTTGGCGCATGCACCCAATATATGGAAGACGTATTTTTCACAGTGGTATTGATATCGGCGGAGATTATGGTCGTCCCATTGTAGCCGCAGCAGCTGGCACGGTCATTTATGCTGGCTGGATATCAGGCTACGGTTACGCCGTCATCATCAGCCATGGTGGCGGATTAGAAACGCTGTACGGGCACAATGAAGCTCTAGCTGTGCACCGTGGACAAACGGTTCGCCAAGGACAAGTTATCTCATATTGCGGTTCCACTGGTAACTCTACCGGACCACATTGCCATTTTGAGGTGCGTCGCAATGGTAGGCCAGTAAATCCGCTTGGATATTTATAATAATTCACGCTCAGGCAGTACATTAGTACTGCCTTTCATCTTCAAAAATACAAAAAGGATTGGGCATTGCAAATGCAAATAAAGAAACGTTCTTTTATTTTAGCGATTGTGGCTAGCATCATCTTATCATCACTCGCGACTATGACTAGCTGGTATTACTTTCTCGGCTTACAAAATTATAAACTGCGCAATTTAGCTCGTCTTTTTGCCACCATGCATATCATTAAAACTGATTATGTAAAACCTGTTTCTGGCAACACCATAATTGATGGTGCTATATCTGGCATGGTCAACTCTTTAGATGACCCCCATTCCGTCTACCTCAATGCCAAATCTTACAAAATGTTAATGGAACAAACTGAAGGAGAATTCGGCGGTATTGGTATTGTCATGCAGCACAATCCACAAACAAAAATCATTTCCATCATTGCCATTCTTCCCGACACACCTGGCGCTAAATCTGGTCTCAAAGTTGGCGATGAAATTCTAGCCGTCAACAATGAAACGAGCAAAAAATTAAGTTATGATGCCATCGCTGCCCACATTCGCGGTCCCATAGGCAGTAAGGTAAAGTTAACCGTGAAAAGAAAAAATGAGATTTTGCACTTTACTATTACTAGAGCTGCCATCAAAACGCCTACAGTAGCAGCTGAAATGTTACCCGACAAAATTGGCTATATAGCCATTGCCATGTTTGCCGAAAATACACCTCAGGAATTTAACAAAGCTTACGATAAATTACAAAAGGCTGGTATGAAAGGCCTTATTCTCGATTTACGGAATAATCCAGGCGGATTATTGACTAGCTCAGTTTCTATTGCTAAAAGATTAGTGCCAGCTGGAAAAATCGTCTCCGTAGTGAATAGAGCAGGGGAAAAAGAAGTATTCTACTCTAAATTAGCCAAAAAAGGATGCCCTATCGTTGTCCTCATTAATGGCAATACTGCTTCCGCTGCCGAAATACTAGCTGGTGCAATCCGAGACACCCACGCTGGCATCCTTCTCGGCACAAAATCATATGGAAAGGGGTCTGTACAAGAAATCATTCCCCTTGGCAATAAAACAGCAATAAAATTAACTATTGCTAAATACTACACTCCATCTGGACGGTGTATTGACAAAATTGGCATTGAGCCCAATGAAAAAGTAATTATCACGCCAACTAGCCGTCAAGATACACAAATTTTGCGAGCGCTAGCAATATTAAAAGAGAAAACTATTTCGCCAAAAGAAGTCAAGTGAGGTGAAAATTGTCGTTTTATACAACGACACAGAAAATGCCAAATACAGTTGCTAAACAAAGTACTATTCCATTTCATGTCGTCGCTCCCTTTGACCCCATGGGCGACCAGATAAAAGCCATTGAAGACTTATCTGCTGGTATTGAAAATGGACAAAAAGCACAAGTTTTATTAGGGGCTACTGGTACAGGAAAAACCTTCACCATCGCCAAAGTAATAGAAAAAGTACAAAAACCAACTTTAGTTATTGCACACAATAAAACTCTTGCGGCTCAACTCGCCAGTGAATTTAAAAGTTTTTTCCCAGATAATGCGGTAGAATACTTTGTCAGTTACTACGATTTTTATCAACCAGAAGCCTATATTGCTTCTACAGATACCTACATTGAAAAAGATGCCTCTATTAACGATGAAATAGATAAATTGCGCCATTCCGCAACCTGTTCACTCTTTGAAAGGCGTGATGTCATCATCGTCGCTAGCGTTTCCTGTATCTACGGTCTCGGTTCGCCGGAAGAATATTTTAATTCGGTTCTCTCCATTCGCCTAGGCGAAGAATATTCGCGCCAAGCTATTTTAAAAAAATTGACTCAAATTCAATATGAGCGCAATGACATCAACTTTGTCCGTGGTAACTTCCGATTACGCGGTGATGTACTGGAAATATATCCCGCTGGCTATCATAACAAAGCCGTACGCATTGAATTTTTTGGCGATGAAGTAGATAGAATTTCCGAATTTGACCCCATTACCGGCAAGGTCATAACGGCGCGAAAAAGTGTCGCCATTTTCCCTGCTTCCCACTATGTGACCTCACCATCAACATTAGAGCGAGCAATGAAAACTATCGATGTAGAAATGCACACTCAAGTAGAAAAATTTCGCCGTGCCAATAAACTCATTGAAGCACAACGCATTGAACAGCGCACAAAATACGACTTAGAAATCCTGCAAGAAATGGGATATTGCTCCGGCATTGAAAATTATTCACGCCACCTCACTGGACGCCTACCTGGAGAACCGCCCTTTACTCTTTTAGATTATTTTCCCAAAGACTTTCTCATCGTGGTAGATGAATCGCATGTCACTTTGCCACAACTAAGAGCAATGTATGCCGGCGATTTTTCTCGAAAAACTTCTTTAGTCGAAAATGGGTTTCGTTTGCCATCGGCGCTAGATAATAGGCCCCTGAAATTCGAGGAATTTCAGCAACATGTCAACCAAATCATCTATATTTCTGCTACACCAGCACACTATGAATTAGATGCAGCTAATCAAATTGTCGAACAAATCATCCGCCCTACTGGTCTCCTCGACCCAGTCGTGGAGGTGCGCCCCATCGCTACCCAAATAGATGATTTACTCAGTGAAATCAAATTACGACAAAAACGCCACGAACGAGTTCTTATCACCACTTTAACCAAAAAAATGGCCGAAAATCTGACCAATTATTTTGCCGAACTCGGCATTAAAGTATGCTATTTGCACTCGGATATCGTAACTATTGAACGAGCAGAAATCATTCGCGACTTGCGCCTTGGTATCTTCGATGTATTAATTGGCGTCAACCTACTACGCGAGGGATTGGATATGCCAGAAGTATCTTTAGTAGCCATTTTAGATGCCGACAAGGAAGGTTTTCTCCGCTCTACTACCTCTTTAATTCAAACTATCGGTCGAGCTGCTAGAAATGCCAACGGCAAGGTAATTCTCTATGCCGACCACATCACTGATTCCATGCGCGCGGCCTTAGAAGAAACGAAACGCCGCCGCGAAATACAAACTGCTTACAATCTTCAACATCACATCACACCACGCACTATAAAAAAACAAGTAAAAGATTTAATTGAAACAACGCGTATTAGCGATAAGAAAGGTATGTACCATTCTCATAAAGAGGGAAAATCCCTTTCTAAAACCGATAAAAAACAATTAATCTCCTCCCTAAAACAGAAAATGCAAGCTGCCGTAAAAGAATTAGCTTTCGAAAAAGCAGCTGAATTACGCGATTTACTGGCAGAATTAGAAGCGAAAAAATGAAAGGACTGATTATATGCCGGACAACATCAAAATTCGGGGCGCTCGTGCCCATAATCTCAAAAATATAGATGTAGATATCCCTCGCGATAAATTAATCGTCATCACCGGTCTCTCTGGTTCCGGCAAATCATCATTAGCATTTGATACAATTTATGCTGAAGGTCAGCGCCGCTACGTTGAATCCCTCTCTTCTTACGCGCGACAATTTCTCGGACAAATGGATAAACCAGAAGTGGATTATATAGAAGGCCTCTCACCTGCCATTTCTATCGACCAAAAAACTACCACTCGCAATCCGCGTTCTACGGTAGGAACCGTGACCGAGATTTACGATTATCTGCGCCTACTCTTTGCTAGAATCGGCATTCCCCATTGTCCACATTGCGGAAAACCTATCTCGCAACAAACCCTCGACCAAATTATAGATAACATTACTGCTCTTCCATTGGGTACTAAACTACTCATTTTGGCCCAAGTAATACGTGGCAAAAAAGGCGAACATAAAAAGTTATTAGCCAAAATCTTAAAACAGGGCTATGTAAGGGTGCGCATTGATGGAGAAATTTATGACCTCAACGATGGAGAACCTACACTCGCCAAAAATAAGCAACACACTATCGAAGTAGTTGTAGACCGGCTCATCGTCAAAGATGGTATGACAGCACGCCTTGCCGACTCTCTGGAAACTGCGCTACAACTTGGCCATGATGTTGTACAAGTACAAATCATCAATGGCAAACTACTCACTTTCAGCCAAAAATTTGCTTGCTTAGATTGTGGCATCAGTTTACCAGAAATTGAACCTCGCTTATTTTCCTTCAATAGTCCTTATGGGGCGTGCGAGCAATGTAATGGTTTAGGTTATAAACGAGAATTTGATTTAGACCTCGTCATTCCCAATCCCCACCTCTCTTTCCACGAAGGAGCTATTGCTCCTTTAAGTAAAAATCCCCTTTCTTACGCCATGACACAAATTAATGCCGTCCTCCTCTCTCGTCAACTAACACTGGATACCATCTGGGAGGAGGTACCAGAGAAGGTGCAAAAATTGTTGCTCTGGGGAAGTGGTGAGGAATGTTTTACGTACTCATATACAAATATGTTTGGGGAAACGAAGCACTACAACAACCCATTCGAAGGCATTATGCCATTATTGGAGCGACGCTATCGCGAGACCACATCCGATGTTACACGCGAATCGTACGAAACCTATATGAGTACCAACCCCTGTTCTACCTGCCACGGTTCTCGTTTAAAGCCAGCAGCTCTAGCCATTAAAATAGGCGATAAAAATATTCAAGAGGTAAGTAATTTCACCATCGCTGAAGCTGCTAATTTTTTCGCCCATCTCACGCTCTCTAAAAGAGAGCACATCATCGCTGCTCAAATTCTCAAAGAAATTAATCTACGTCTTTCTTTCCTTCTCAACGTAGGACTAGACTACCTAACACTCAGTCGCATGGCCGGAACTCTCTCTGGTGGCGAAGCACAACGCATTCGCCTGGCTACGCAAATTGGGTCTGGATTGATGGGAGTACTGTACATTCTAGACGAACCAAGTATCGGCCTACACCAGCGTGATAACCATCGCCTCATCGAAACGCTACAACACTTGCGTGATTTAGGAAATACCGTCATCGTCGTCGAACACGATGAGGATACCATGTATGCTGCCGACCAAATTATTGATATTGGCCCTTTGGCTGGCGCACACGGTGGTGAAATAGTTGCCCAAGGGACAGTCGAAGAAATCAAAAATAATCCCCATTCCCTCACTGGTCAATATCTAAGTGGCGCCAAAACTATTCCTATCCCCACAAAGCGCCGCTCCGGTAACGGTCATTTCCTAGAAATAGTAGGAGCGAGAGAACACAATTTAAAAAATTTGACCGTACGTTTTCCGCTCGGCGCTTTTAACGTCGTCACTGGAGTATCAGGTTCAGGTAAATCAACACTTGTAAACGAAATTCTCTGTCAAGGAGTAGCAGATTTATTAGCGGGCAATAAGCGCAAACGCAGTTCTTACCGCACTATTAAAGGACTAGAATATATCGATAAACTAAACAATATAGACCAATCGCCAATCGGACGTACTCCGCGCTCTAATCCAGCCACTTATACTGGTGTATTTGACCTTATCCGTGAATTATTCAGTCAAACTACGGAGGCAAAAATCCGTGGCTATAAACCAGGGAGATTTAGCTTTAATGTCAAGGGTGGACGCTGCGAAGCCTGCCACGGCGATGGTATTATCAAGATTGAAATGCACTTTTTACCAGATGTCTATATTCCCTGTGAAGTATGTCATGGGGCTAGATATAATCGTGAAACCCTAGAAGTAAAATATAAGGGAAAAAATATTTCCGATATTCTTCACATGATTGTCGACGATGCAGTCGAATTCTTCGCCAATATTCCTCGTCTATCCAATCAACTACGCATTTTACAGGATGTCGGATTAGGTTATATTGAACTTGGCCAACCAGCTACCACGCTCTCTGGTGGAGAAGCACAACGGATAAAATTAGCTACCGAACTGGCAAAACGCAGTACCGGCAAAACACTCTATGTCCTAGATGAACCTACTACCGGACTACACACAGCCGATATTGCCAAACTCATCTCAGTCCTACAACGGTTAGTAGATGCTGGCAACACTGTCTTAGTTATCGAACACAATCTCGATGTCATCAAAGTAGCTGACCATCTCATCGACCTCGGACCAGAAGGGGGAAGTAAAGGAGGAAATATCGTCGCCATGGGAACACCAGAAGAGGTGGCTCGCGTTTCTGCCTCTTATACCGGACAATTTCTCGCTCCTTTATTATTCCCACAAAAATAGCAAAGACTTCTCGCGCCGCAATCGCATTCTGCTTGTCGGCCGAGAAGTCTCTTTTTATTTCTTTTGCAAAGTTGCTAATTTTTTCTGCATAATTTTTTTGTACGCTTCTACACCTGGTTGGTCAAAAGCATCGACATCGGCAAATTCACCTTCGTAAGCAATAGATAGTGCCAATAGATATAACAATTCTCCCAAATGATAGGCATTCAAAGTAGGTAGCGTAAAACAAGCGTTAAAGCGATTGCCACTGGCTAAAGCTTCTGCATTGGATTCGCGAGCCGTTTCTAATGCACTGCTCATGGTAATCCCAGCAATAGCTGCCAAACTTTCTACTTGCGGGAAGGCATTGGGAATGACCAAATCATTCTGCCAATGTTCCACGCGCACAAATTGCACCACTTTATTTAACTTGCCGTCTTGGTGCTGTTGCGTTTGCGAATGCATATCGCGAGTACCCAAAGCGACAATCGGCGTTCTGCCGTAAAATACTTCTTGACCAGATTTGTTGTAATGTTTTCCCAATGATTCGGCAAGAAGTTGCGTATACCACATGGAAATTGATTCCAAATAATCACCATAAGGCATCAACACTTCTTCGCTGCGACCATATTTTTCTGCCCCAATATATTTTAATACTGCATTTAAAAGAGCCGGATTTTGATAAACATCCTCTGTCTGGCAAGCTTTATCCATATCTTTAGCTCCCTGTAAGAATGCGTGAATATCAAAACCGATAATTGCCCCTAAAACCAGACCTACTTCACAGAAAACGGTAAATCTACCGCCTACCCCATCAGGCACTGCGAAAGTTTCCCAAGCATTATCCTGAGCTAATTTTTTGAGCAAAGTGGGCTTGGCGGTATTTGGGTCAGTGATAGCAATAACTTCCAAATCAATATTAGGATGATTTTTTAAAGCTTCATAGACAACCATAAAGCTTGACATGGTATCTAAGGTGCCACCTGATTTAGAAATACAGATGATTAGAACACGATATTTTCTATCAGTCTGTTGACTTTTTTTCTTCGCCTCTGCCTGTAAATAGTGCAATAAATCACCAGTACTTTGGGGGTCAATATTATTACCACTGAAAAAGACCTGCGGATAGCCATTTCTTTCTGCGACTGTTTTATAATTCCAAAAACTTCCACATTGAACATCAAAGAGAACCTTATTCCCCAAATATGAGCCACCAATCCCCATGGATACAACTACATCTACATTATTGCGCACTCTTTTTTGTAATTTGTCTAACTTGGCAAGAGAAGCCGGCGAGTTTAAATATCCTTCTTCTACATAGGGCAATTGACTAAACAGCACTTTTTCTGGTTCACCATCTTTAGACAGATGCCCCCTAATATATCCCGTTTTACGCATTTCGGTTATTGCTTGTTCTGCCTTTTCTATTTGCGGAGCAAAGGCCACTATATCTTCTGCAGTGATTTTTCCTGTTCCCATCATATTTTGATAGTCGAAACTAAATCCAGAAGCCAATTTAATCATTTTTTACACCACCCTTTTCTAAAAGTGGTCCTATCGTCCGTACCATATAAGCCATAAAACGCTCACGTAAAACTGGATTCTTTAAGGCATATTCCACAGTGGCTTCTAAAAAACCTTCCTTATCGCCTATATCATACCGCCTTCCCGCAAAATTGAAAGCATATACTTTCTGGTTTTTACTCAATTCACAAATAGCATCCGTCAATTGAATTTCGTTTCCGGCACCTGGTTTCGTATGCTCTAAAATTGCAAATATTTCTGGTGCCAAAATATATCTGCCCAATACGGCTAAGTTAGAAGGAGCTTTTTCGATAGGTGGTTTTTCCACCAAATTTTCTGCTTGCCAAACATTTGGTTTCACAAAATGGGGTTGGACAATGCCGTAATTACAAACTTGATTGTGTGGCACTGTTTGCACCCCGAGAATACTGCCCCCCAAATCGTTATAAACATCGATTAACTGAGCTAAGCAAGGTACTTGAGAATCGACAATGTCATCACCCAGCATAACAGCAAACGGTTCATTTCCCACAAATTGTTTGGCACAGAGGACAGCATGCCCTAATCCTCTAGCTTCTTTTTGGCGAATGAAATGGATGGAAATGTTGGAAATCTCTTCGATAGTTTTCAACATTTCATATTTTCCCTTGCTTTTAAGTTGCAATTCTAGCTCCAAAGAACGGTCAAAATGGTCTTCTATGGAACGCTTATTGCGACCGGTAATGATGAGAATTTCCTCAATGCCAGAAGCTCGCGCTTCTTCCACAATAAATTGAATGGCCGGTTTATCGACAATTGGTAACATTTCTTTTGGTTGTGCTTTAGTTGCCGGCAAAAATCTCGTCCCTAATCCAGCTGCCGGTATAATCGCCTTGCGAATTTTTCTTTTCTCCATCTATTTTCACCTATCTTTTAAATTATTTCAATAACCCCAAGAGTTCCTGCTTCTTTAATTCTAGCAATTTTGTATCGCCACGCGTTTCCACATTCAAGCGAATGACCGGTTCTGTATTAGAAGCGCGCAGATTGAAACGCCACTGCGGATATTCCACACTCAATCCATCTAAGTGTGAAATTTTTCCATCGCGATAATGCGCTTCTACATAGGCAAAAACAGCTTCTGCATTTTCCACCTGAACATTTATCTCGCCACTGATGGGGTACTTTTGCAAACGCTCTTCTAAAAGTTCTGACATCTTCTTGCCACTCTTGGAGAGCAATTCTAAAATCAAAAGCCAAGTTATCATGCCACTGTCACAGAAGGAAAATCTCTGAAAATAATGATGGGCGGACATCTCACCGCCATAAATAGCCTTTTCTTTACGCATCATTTCCTTGATAAAGGCATGACCGCTCCTACACAATAAGGGGACTCCGCCTTTTTCTTGAATAATTTCTAAGCTGTTCCAAATAAGGCGCGGGTCAATAATTATTTTAGCTCCCCGTTCTTTCTCTAGAAAAGCCGCTGCCAAAAATCCCACCATATAGTAGCCTTCAATCATCTCTCCTCTTTCATCAAAAATAAAACACCTGTCAAAATCTCCATCCCAAGCAATACCCAAATCAGCTTTTTCTCGCAAAACCGCCTCCTTAGTAGCAGCGCGATTTTCCGGCAATAATGGATTCGGTACACCATGGGGAAAATCCCCGTCTGGCTCTGGATAAACAGTAACAAATTGACACGGTAGCTTCGGCAAAAGTGTTTTTAAAACACTGCCTGCAGCCCCATTACCGACATTGAGGACTATCTTATACGGTTTTATAGCCGTTACATCGATGTACGATAAAATATGCCTAACATATTCATCCATAACAGCTAAATTTGTTGCCATCCCTGCCTCGCCATGATATTCGGCTTCATCTTCCAGCATCAAGGCCTCTATCTCCTTTAAGCCAGTAGCAGCACTGATAGGTCTAGATTCTTTTTCTACTAACTTCATACCATTGTATTCGCGCGGATTATGACTAGCGGTAATCATCACGCCACCATCTAATTTTTTTTGAGCGACTGTAAAATAAATCAATTCTGTACCACACATACCAATATCATATACTTGGCAATGGCGAGAATTAAATCCAGCAATGAGCGCCTTTTTTAAACTCGGCCCAGAATGGCGAATATCATTACCAACTACTACCTTTTGCAGAGCAAACCGTTTGGCAAAAGCTCTTCCTAGTTTATAGGCGAAATTCTCATCCACCTCCTGTGGATATTTTCCCCTGATATCATAAGCTTTAAACGCTTTCATCTTATTTCCTCCAAATAAAAATAGTGCATTAAATTAATACTAATAGTGTAAATACTTAGTAACGGCATAACGCAAGTATTCTTGCAAGGCAGTTTCCGTATAGCCTAGAGCCATTGCCGAAGGAGCTAGTTCATTGTAGTGGAAAATGCGGTGTTTATTTTCCACATAATCTGTCGGATAAGGAATAACCGCCACCCCCTGTTGCCTAAAATTTAACACAGCCCTTGGCATATGGTAAGCCGAAGTAACCAAAATAGGCTTCTGAAAATGATACTCACGAATTAAACGAGCAGAAAATTCGGCATTTTCTCGCGTATTAATACTCTTGCCCTCGATAAGAATTTCCCTATCGGCAACCCCTAAATCTAATAACATACGCCGCGCTATCTCTGCTTCTTTGCCACTGTCTTTATATACCTGTCCGCCAGACAAAATAATCGGAATTTGCAATTTTTTTTGTAACCGCACTGCTGTCAACAAACGATTTGCTGGTATACTGCATAATTCTCCTTTTCCACTCACATCTGGCGTATCACTAGTCGCTCCGCCCCCCAACATAATAATGACATCGCCATTTGCCAGTATCGGCGGATTATATTGGTCTTCTAGACTAGACACGAGTATTCCAGAAAACCAACTCGTCGACAATATGTATAGACAAAAAGTTAAGCTAGCTAGTAAATAAGCTAATTTTCGCGCCTTAATGTGCCAAGCATACCAGCTAAGCCCCCAAAATAGTATGATAAAAATTCCCGGAGGCAGGACAAAACTGGCACCAAATTTCAATAAATAAACCATCTTATGCTCCATTTGTATTTATAGTTCGGATGTAGTGGATATTTTTTCACATTTATACTTTTTATTCTACTTATGTAAAATAGGTATTTACCATAATAATTGTAATATGGTAAAATGAGCAAAGTATCGAGCATTTGCTGACACTACCCCATAACCAACCCCAATAGTATTTTATAGAAAAAGTACTCAGTATTCAAGTAGCAGAAAAAAGGGTAGTTAGGCATTTATCTTTTTACATATCAACCAATGTTTTAAAGGAGTGATTCTATTGTCCAAACAAACCATCCGCACTTCATCCTATCTTTTTATCGGGTCTATGATTTTTGGCTTATTTTTTGGTGCTGGCAACCTTATTTTCCCAGTACATATGGGACAAGAAGCCGGACAAAATATTTTTCCTGTCGTCATCGGCTTTATTCTTACCGGTGTTGGATTGCCCTTTCTCGGCATTATGGCTATCGGCGTATCGAAAGTTTCCAGTCTCTACGAATTGGCAAAGCGCGTTCACCCCGCTTATGCTGTCATCTTCACGGTGCTTTTAAACTTAGCAATTGGACCGCTTTTTGCCTTACCCCGCCTCGGTTCTGTTTCCTACCAAATCGGCATCGCACCCTTTATCAGTGGAAATAATTACCATATCATTCTTCTTTTATTCACCTTTTGTTTTTATTGTATCACTCTTGCTCTCTCATTAAAGCCTGGCAAAATACTCCTTTGGATTGGTAAAATTCTCAATCCACTCTTTCTTCTTTTTCTCGGCATCCTCATGTCCACAGCCCTCTATCACGCTAATTTTTCTGCTCCATTGCCACTACCAGTGGCAGGAACATATACAACATCGCCTTTCTTTCGTGGCTTTATCGAAGGCTATAACACCATTGATGCTGTTGCCTCTCTGGTCTTTGGTATTATCATCATCACCACTTTACAGTCATTCGGATTAAAAAGCCCTCGCGATATCACCCTCGGCCTCTTAAAATCTGGTTTTATTGCCATCTTTTTTATGTCCCTAATCTACGCCTGCTTAGCCTATATCGGCGTATACAGCCTACAATACCTGACTATTTCTGCCAATGGCGGTATTGCTCTCGCTCAAATCGCCGCTCATTTTCTCGGCACTGGAGGAAGCATCATTCTTGCCATTGTGGTCACTATTGCTTGCCTCAAAACTGGTATCGGCATCACTTCTGCCATCGCTAATTCTTTCGTACATATGTTCCCTAATTCGCTCTCTTATCGACAATACACCATTCTTTTTAGCATTATTGCCTTTGTAATGAGCAATATCAGTTTAACGCAAATCATCATTTTGGGTGTACCACTACTCATGTTTCTCTACCCACTCTGTATCACTATCATTCTCTTGGCCTTTTTGTCGCCACTCTTTCAACATGATAGTCGCGTCTACCTGACCACTACCTTCTGTACCATCTTAGCTGCCTTTGGTGACGCTGTGCATAATTTACCTGCCAATATCACATCTATACCATCCATTGAAAATATTATCGCCTTTTATCATTCCGTACTGCCTTTCTTTGCTATCGGCATGGGATGGGTTGTACCAGCTTCTCTTGGCTTTATTGCTGGTATTATCTGGCATTGCTGTGCTCCTACCAAAAGCCAACAGATATCTGCTAATTAATTTGGCATTAAAAACCCAAAAGGGACTATGAAAGTACTCTTTCATAGTCCCTTTTTTATTTGCCGAATAACTACAGTATGGCTATCATGCTTCCAACAAGAAAGCGAGGTAACCCTTCTTCGTTTCGTACAAATCTATCTTACTAGTAATTTCCCAAGGTGCATGCATATTCAGTACTGCCACTCCGCTATCGATGACTTGCATACCATATGCAGCCATGATATAAGCGATAGTTCCGCCACCACCCAAATCAACTCTGCCCAATTCAGAAAATTGAATGTGGACATTATGCTTATCCATCATGGCCCTAATTTCACCTAGATATTCAGCATTAGCGTCATTAGAACCAGATTTGCCACGCGCACCTGTAAATTTATTAAAAGCCATTCCTTCTCCAAGATAAGCGATATTTCTCTTATCGAAAGCGGAGGCATATAAAGCATCATAAGCGGATGTAACATCTGAAGATAACATTTTGGAATGTGCTAAAGCGCGACGCATAGTCAAATCGCTATATTCACCCATGGCTGCTAAAACTTCACAGAAGGCATTTTCAAAAAATTTGGATTGCATGCCAGTTGCACCGACACTACCAATTTCTTCTTTATCTACTAAAAGACAGCAAGCCGTCTTTTTAACATTTTCTAACTCTAACATAGCTACTAATGAGGTATACGCACAAACTCTATCATCTTGACCATAAGCCATAATCATGCTACGGTCAAAGCCAAGTTCTCTAGCTCTACCAGCTGGCACTACTTCTAATTCAGCAGACAAAAAGTCATCTTCATCAAAATTATATTTTTCTTTAATTATCTGCAAAACATTTGCTTTAACAGCGTCTTTCTCTTCGTCTTTAAGTGGAATAGAGCCGACTAATATATCGAGGTTTTCTCCGGTAACAGCTTCGCTGACCTTTTTTTGCATCTGTTCTTGCGCTAAATGAATGAGTAAATCAGTAACGCAAAAAACAGGGTCATTTTCTTCTTCGCCAATATGCACTTCAATCAATGTACCATTTTTCTTGGCAACTACGCCATGAATGGCCAAAGGCAAAGTAACCCATTGATATTTTTTAATTCCGCCGTAGTAATGCGTATCAAGATAAGCCAGCTTTCCATCTTCATAGAGAGGTTTCTGCTTTAAATCTAGGCGCGGACTATCGATATGTGCGCCCAATATCGTCATCCCTTTTTCAATCGGTTCACTGCCAATATGAAAAAGAGCGATGGTTTTTTTCATGCAAACCGCATACACCTTACTACCAGCAGTCAATTTCTCCTTATTTTCAATGACTGTCTGCAAATTGCGATAACCATTTGCTTCTGCTTGACGAATGATTTCCTTAATACACTGTCTTTCTGTTTTACCTGTATCTAAAAATTTTCGATAGTTATCGGCTAACTGTTGCAACGCCTCTTTATCTTGTTCATCATAGGTTTCCCAAACTGGTACATCATTTTTTGTTTTTTCTTCCATATCTCTTACCTCATTTCTATGAAAAACAAACAACAAGAGTTCTTCAACCCTTGTTGTTTACAACCATTATTTCTTTAATTCACTCATCCATAAACCATGTAAATTGCAATAAGCATATAGCTGAATTTCTTGCGCGTCGCCTATCCAAAATCTCGCCTCTGGTTTATCACCAGCCTTTAAAGCTACCCTCTGGATATGATTACCACAAACGGCAATTATCCAATCAATATGATGTTCAGGTAACATTGGATGGGGCGCCGAACCAACCTTGACATCGACATATTCTCCATCAAAAGAATCCACTGGAATATGCTTTTCGGTAGAAGCTTCCTGCGTATTTGCTTGCAACAACTGCATCGGTTTTCCACAACAAATAACATTAGCTTTCTTATCCCATTCTGTATTCACTAACTCAAACATCAACCCACAGACATCACATTTGTAGACAGCTAATTTTTGCATAATTCATGGCCCCCTTGTAAATTTATATCATCGACGAATAGCCAAAACACCTTTGCTACAATCAAACACCAAGCAAAAACTTTCGGCCACACAAAGCATAAACAGCACCCTTATTCAGACACTAAGGCGCTTCTTAGCTTGTATCCCAGTTATACTACAAAACGCGCTAAAAAGCAAATCAACAAAAATCCAAACCTCTAGTTTAATATCACATTTTCTGTATGGTTTTAGCAGCTTCAGCTGTCTTTACTACCTTCTGCAACTCACTACCTAAAGCAGCTTCTACCACAGCACCAATGGTTCCTTCCACCAGAGGAGCATCCGCTAGTACTACCTGTTTAGCCACATCATCTGGCAATAACTCACAGGCCAGGTCCACATTGAGAATGGCACTGCCTAAATCTGCCAAAACTACGACCCCTTGTCCCTCATTTGCCAGTTCAATAGCCATTTTGATGCGCATCGGTTCAGTCCCCATTTCACCGGTGGATATCCCCCCCACGGCCTGAATAGGTTGATTCTGTTTAGCTACCTGTAAAGCTAGCTCTTTCGTACCATCAGCAATTTTCGCACTATGTGAAACAATCACAATGCCTACCATTTAGCTCCCTCCAGCTGATACACTGCTATATCACACTATTTTTGCTAACAAATATCAGCTAAATTATAACAAAAATGATTATCTTTTTCAAAAAATCCGCCCTAAAGTTTGTAAGCATGTCGCAACAATGTCAAGGGGTGAATAAACTTCACCTTAGTATGTTGTTGTAGCTGAAAACGGCACATCTGACATTCCGTCAAACCTTTCTCCCTGCCAGAATTTTTAACTGCCTGAAAAACATTTTTGCCAATAGCCTCAGCTAGATGGTATCTATTTTTTTCTAAATTGTAACCACAAGCACTGCCACAGCAACCATCAGCTACTATTTTTGCCTTAAACCCTGGAATTTCTGACAACAAATTGACACTGGTCGTACCATTACCTAACATTTTTTCTTTACAAGGGGCATAATAAACATACGGCGTTCCTATTTTGCGGAAATCGTGGCGCAATTTCCCATTTAACACTAACTGCCATAAATATTCCATTGCGTCATAAAGATGGGCTAAATAGATGTCGTCTTGTGCTTCTGGCACGAGTTTTCTATATTCCTGTTTTAAAGTCAAGGTACACTGGGGGCAAAGTGAAACTATATCGTACCCCGCTTTTACCCAAGCATTTAATAGTTCAATATTGTGCGCAGCATTTTTCTTGGCCTTATCCCAATCTCCAGCTGTCAATAATTTGGCTCCACAGCAACAAAAATTTCTATCAGTGGCAACTTCAATATCATTGTGCTGATACACTTTTACTAAATCAATTCCCAATTGCGGTTGATGATAATTGACATTGCAACCAGCAAAAAATACAACTTTATATCTGCCTCGATGTTGTTTTATCTTGCGAAAACTGGTCAGGAAACGTTCTTCTGCATAGGCTGGTAAACGCGCTTTTTTATTCAAGCCAAATAGCGACGCTAAACAAGTATAACGGCTGAGATATAAAAGCAAATTAACTAGAATATACGTGTAAGGAAAGCAAGTAAAAAGTCTACCCCACCACTCATCGTGACTCCAAAATCTCATCCAACGATTCCGCTGGCGATGTATACTGTAATATTCAGCTCGCCAAGCCATGTTGATTAGCGATATATCAATACCTGCAGGACAAACTAAATCACAATTTTTACAATTTGAGCAATAATCTATCTCTTCTTCACCTATATTAGCAACATCCAACTGCGGATAACCTCCGCGAGGGCCTTGCAATTTAGGACCGCGGTATTTATAAGTGACACTGGCGGTTGGGCAAGCTAATGTACACACCGTACAGTTGACACAAGCTGCCAAATCTAATTCTTTCCTGTCCGCCATCAATCACTCGCCCCCCCACAAATTTGCAAGCGCAGCATAGGCCGTACTAAGAGCAACGCCATTACCTGATTTTTCAAAACAGAAATCATACCCTGCTAGGCCTCTACCAATCACTCGCAAATTGCTGGCAACCAGTTCTCCATTTTCTCTTAACGGTCGCAAATTATCGTCTGTTTTTATGCCATATAGAGCAAATGGTTGCCTTTCTGTGAGCAAGGCCTCCTTAGACCAAGCTAACTGGTCAGCACCAACTGGTATATCGATGCCAAAAATGGGTTCTTTAAGGGAAGCTGGCCCAGCCACTAAGCCTTTTCCATATATACCACCAGTCGCCAGTAAAATTTCATTGCCCGCAAAGGTCCGCTCTTGAGCGTAGTTACTAGTCCGTACAGCCCGACACAATCCACCAACAACATCTGCTCCAATCACTTTCGCCTTGTTAACTATTTCTACTCCCAAATGTTGAGCATAACGCCGCAATAATTTATCGAGTCGCATACCAGTAACCGCTGGATTAAGGGCAGATAATTCGATAAATGGACATTTCAATCGACGTTGTAAGAAGGTTAAAATATTATAATCTGGCTCTAGGCCCAAAACAGGTGGCAGAAAAATAACCATATTTTTTCGCACATGGGAGCGCAACTGTTCCAAGAAATTATTTCGCCCTTCTTCCGTTTCAAGCCATCTAGCAATGTCAAGGACATTGATGTCACGATAAGCTGGCAACTTATCAAAAGGTAATTTTATCGTACAAGTATGCCAATTTTTCCCTGGCAAATTTCTCTGAAAATTTCGCAAAGCTAAAGTAGTAGAAAAATCCTTTAAAAGGTCAAACTCCACCAATAAAATATCATCATTTTTATCGATAGCATCTACTTGCATTGTATATGGTAAGAGGTTAGTCGGTTTAAAAGTCCCTAAAACGGTTGGTAACCAATAATTGCGTTCCAAATTGCCAAAATACGGATATTGCATTTCTTTCGTAATTTGTAGGAATTCTTTCCAGGCCCCACGCACCATCTCCGGACCAATTTTCCCATATGGATGCGATGACGATATAAAATGTAACTCCTGCCAAGGGTTCTTTACCACTTCTCCTATTTCAGAATAACCTAGGCAATCAATGATACCAGAACCAAGCGTAATAGCAGAAGCTCCGTAAGAAAGGACTTGTACCTTTCGACCACGTCGTGCTGCTAAACAGGCAGCAAAAAGACCCGCTAAACCTGCTCCAATAATTAAAAGTTCTGTTTTCTTCATGGTTTTTTCCCACCTAAATTCAATGCCGAGCCATAAATAGCTCGCATAAATTCTATATCGTGCAACATATTTCCCCATAATACTGGCCGAATTCCATACCAGCGATTAGCTAAAAAATCTTCTAAAACCGCTTCTGTATCATTTTGCCAAGGTAACTCGGTCTTAGATAAAGCTACCATACTGCGATAAGTACAGAAAGTTCCCTGACACGTTCCCATGCCCAAACGCGTTCTGCGACGTACGTCATTCAAATTATGTGTAGTTTCTGCCTGTGCCACTTCCTGAATTTCCGCCTGAGTGACATTTTCGCACTCACAAATCACTTCTTTTTCCGCTGGATTTTGTTCCATCCTTTCTAGAACGTGCTCTAAGCCATTTTTTCCCAATCTAGCCACTGCTAATTCCACCTTATAATTGGGAAAGAGCGTTTTAGCCCGCTGCAACATTTCCTTCGGAACAGCTTCTACCAATGGCTCTTCCGCAGTGCGACAAGCTATTTCATTTCCGAGCTGTTTACAAACGATGTCACAAACTTTTTCTGCCATGAGCCGATACGTGGTAAATTTTCCGCCACAGACACTCATAAAATTTTTTACCCCATCTCGCGCATGGTCTAAAGCGACAAAGCCACGTGAAGCATTGCGCCCTTGTGCTTCTTCCTTTCCACCATAAAGGGGACGTGTGCCAGCAAAAACGCGCAATATTCTATATTTGTAAATATTACTAAAAGTTAATTTACCGATTTCCAGCATCTGCTTGACCTCGTCAAAACTGGTGCTAATGTCTTCTGGTTCGCTATCAAGAGAGGTAGTACCCAAAATAGTCGCCGAACCGTGTGGAACAAAAATATCAGCATCAGCTGAGCTGTGGAGGCGATGCAAAATATGACTGCACAAGCGATGATTAAAGACAATCATCGACCCCTTACTCGGCTTCATCTTCACTTCTACACCAGCTAAGGAACTAACTCTACCAGTAAAAGGCCCCGTCGCATTTATTAAGTAATCGCACTTAATATCATATTCTAATCCCATAATATTATCTCGCACCCGCACGCCACTTACTGCACCAGCTTGTACATCTATACCGATAACTTCTGTATAGGTTTTAATAATTCCACCATAGTGCTGAGCAGAAGCGGCTGTTTGCCACAGCAGTCGAAACCCATCTATGGCAGCACCTGGGCATTTATAGGCCACCACAATATCGTGATTCAAATTAGGTTCTAAGTGAATAGCTTCGTCGCGTGTCAAGGATTGCGTATCAATACCACATTCAGCACATGCTTCTAGCCATTCCTTTTCGTATATTTCTGGGTCTTCTGGTGTCCTAATAAACATACTTTCCTTGGCCTCTATGCAATAAGGGGCGATACGGCGCAAAATACTATTTTCAGCGATGCATTCCTTTGCTGCCTCCTTATCTTTAACCGCATAGCGACCACCACTATGTAAAAGGCCGTGAAATCTAGAACTGGTACCAGCTCCTAAATCCTTCGCTTCCAGTAAAATGGCTGGTACACCGCGCATAGATAAATCTCGCAAAATTCCTAAACCGGTGACCCCACCACCGATAACGACCACTGTCGTTTCCGTCATATCTTTCTTCCTTTCGCTGTATATTTATTCAATGATAATATCTCGAATTTTAAAATAACAAAAGGGCAAGATGCACTAACATCTTCCCCTTTCGCCATTTACAGCCAATTCATGCTCCTCCTTACTGCCCTTTGCCAACCATCGTACAACAGTTTTCGCTCGTCTTCCGGCATATTAGGGCTAAAGCAACGGTCTAATTGCCAATTACTAATTAAATCCGCCGTATTTTTCCAAAAACCAACGGCCAAACCAGCCAAATAGGAAGCTCCCAAGGCAGTTGTTTCCACTACTTTCGGTCGTTCTACATTGACACCGAGTAAATCGCTTTGGAATTGCATGAGAAAATTATTGGCCACCGCTCCACCATCTACGCGTAGTGCTTTAAGCATGATTCTTGAATCGTCCTGCATGGCGCCAAGGACATCTTTAGTCTGGTAAGCCAAAGACTCCAAGGTAGCTCGAATGATATGATTCTTATTTGTACCTCTCGTCAAGCCAAAAATAGCACCTCTCGCTTTCATGTCCCAATAAGGAGCACCCAAACCAGCAAAAGCCGGCACTACATAGACACCATCACTATTATCCACTTTATTGGCATAATACTCTGAGTCAGCCGAAGAATCCAATATTTTTAACCCATCGCGCAACCATTGTAAAGCTGCTCCAGCGACAAAAATACTGCCTTCTAGCGCGTACGTCACTTTGCCATCTAGGCCCCAAGCAATGGTCGTCAAGAGGCCATTATGAGAATTATAAACTTCTGTTCCCGTATTCATGAGCATGAAACAACCAGTACCATAGGTATTTTTGGCCATTCCAGCTTTAAAACAAGTTTGTCCAAATAATGCCGCCTGCTGGTCCCCAGCAATACCAGCTATGGGAATTGCTACCCCCTGTGTCAGATTGGGCATAGTATATCCATAAACTTCACTTGAAGAACGAACTTCTGGCAACATTGCCCGTGGAATATGAAGAATTTCCAGTAATTCTTCATCCCAACATAATTTTTTGATATTGTACAACAGCGTTCTAGAAGCATTAGAGTAATCAGTGATGTGTAATTTCCCACCACTCAATTTCCAAATGAGCCAACTGTCAATATTGCCAAAAAGCAATTCCCCCCGTTCCGCACGCTCCTGTGCATGTGGAACATGGTCTAAAATCCAACGGATTTTAGTGCCAGAAAAATAAGCATCTAATAACAATCCCGTCTTATCGCGAAATTTTTCTTCCAATCCTTCTGTCTTTAACGCCTCACAAATTTCCATGGTTTGGCGCGATTGCCAAACTATAGCATTATAGATGGGTTGTCCAGTCAATTTATCCCACACTACTGTCGTTTCGCGCTGATTAGTGATGCCTATCGCCGCTATTTCTGATGGCGATATATTGGCTTTAGCAATTACTTCATTAATAGTTCCCAACTGTGTCGACCAAATTTCATTGGCATTGTGCTCTACCCATCCGGCCTGAGGAAAATACTGCATTAACTCGCTATGTGCTACCGCCACTATATTAGAATCGTGGTCAAAAAGAATACTGCGCGAAACAGTTGTTCCTTGGTCAAGGGCCAAAATATATTTTTTCATTTTATTGCATTGCCATACGGCATTCCTTCCTAAAAAATCTATTTACTACTTATGAGGCTGAGTCAAGTCACGCTTGATAATATTAGTCAAATTTATTTCATTTGCTTCTAAGGCTCGCGCCTTCTTCATGCTGTCATTAGCTAAACGCAATTCCTGAATATTATTATCATTCAACCATTTAGCATAATTTTCATAATAAGTGATGTACGAATCACATATCTGTAACCGCAAATTTTGAATAGTATTTGCAGAAGTTGGGACTTGCACAGCGGTCAATTCTTTTCTAAAACCAACCCAACTTGGCAACATCTTATTGGTAATAATATCGCTCAATTGCTTGCGTACAGCCCTATTTCCCAAATCGCCAAAATTGATAATTTCCCGAATTCGACTATCTAAATTTATAAAATTTTGCCTATGAACAGCCATAATATTTTCAGTTTTATTGATATAATTTAGCATATCTTGTTGGCGTCTTTTCTGCAAAAGCATAAAAAATTGGGAAAAGTTTTCCACTTTCACCAAACGCCAACGCTTATTTGCTGTTTGTTGCAAACGCACTTTAAAAATAAATGGTTTTTCTAGCTCAGTCTGTTTGGCCTCTACTTCCACCACTGCTACGCCCAATTCTCTATCTTTCTGTACGATTTTATACTTGGGCAAAAGCGATAAATCATTCAAACCAATATCCATTAAAAGGGCATTATACGAAGCCATGTTATTGGCCCCAGAGGTATCCCACTTACCAGTCTTAACATAAGACACAATGGCCAAATTTAACCCCTTAGAAAAAGCATCGCGGAACATTTCTGTATAACTTTGCATATTAACTTCGTTATCATCTACAGCCTGTTGGTTTTGAGCCAACATATTCTTGACAATATCGTTTGCCATACCTTGAACAACACTATTAATCTGAACCTCAGATATCTCTGAGGTCATCATTCACACTAAAGCGCTACCTTTAATGCAGTTTACGCAAAACTTCTCAATGTTTCCACTGAGCACAGACTATATCTTATCCCACAGCTACGGCTGTTTGGGCCTGTCCACATCCCCAACCAATCACTTGTTGAGTACTCCCCTCAAGAGGGATAGTCGTTGAACGTTTCTCTATTAGAGACTTCGTTGCTGATTTCCCATTTATAAACACTTAGGATTTAACCATATGCCATGCAGTCGATTTTCTTTACTTTCGCCACCTTCACGATTAAGCCTATTTCAGCTTTGCGTTGTAGTTCAACTACCTTTAGGGTTTTCCAGCAATTAAGACAGTATTGGATAGCTTTTCTCTATCACTATGTACTCATTTCTAAATACACTGACTGTTCTGTCGCTCTATTCATCTCGGTGAACCTTGAGCCTAGTTCAATCAACATATTGTTCAAAGAGGGCCACATCATGGTTGTGGACAGATTTTTCTATCATGTGCATAGAATAATTTGGCGTCTTGCAATAATAAGCCACATACCAATAAGATAAAGAGCAAAGAAAAACAAACACCAACATTCCTGCCATCAATAGCTTCATCTTCCAGCGACTATATTTCATCCTCATCCCAGTTTGCGAGCGGCTCGAGAATATCTTTACATTGAACCGTTCCCACACCTCCTCATAGCTATATCAATTTTCTCTTTTCACATTGTCATATAATGTATACCGAAATAAAATTATATCTTGATAGAAGCAATATAGCCCCCATCAAGATATTAATACTTTCAATTTAATGACCTCTCTAACATTTTTTTGTAACTACAAGCCTCATATGTATATTACCATATTTTACCGATATCGGAAATAATC
>JAHHSQ010000014.1 GCA_020025135.1 Pectinatus sp. | reverse complement strand
TGGACAATGCCCTGCCCATTTTTATGATTAGATTTGTATGTTATCTTGCTCATGCTTATATAATAACGTACAGATATATAACTTGCAACTATATACTATAATCCACCTTCAATTGCTTACGCAAATTCGGTGGATGTGCCTTATCACGTAAAATGACTTTCTTATTTACCGCAAAAACCGACACAATTTTTATAGATTAATGCCTCACTACTTTTTTCTATACCAAAATTTAAAACATATTTTTCCGCCACAGAATAATCCTGTTTTCATTCAAACCATATTCACGCAAAATCGTCAATTTTACGCTGTCTAATGCGACCACTCCGGCTTTCGTAGGAGCATAGACTATATCTTCATCTTTTTATAAAAAGAGCCACCCGCTTCGACCCACTTAGGTCTACTCCCAGAAGGGATAGTCGTTGAACTTTTTCCTGTTCGGAACTTAGCTGCTGATTGTCCATTTTTCACCACTTAGGTTCACACCTTATGGCATTCAACTAATTTTTTCTGCTTTCGCCACGGTACACCCGTCAATTTTTCATAACGGCGTTGTCGTCTAGCTGATTTTAGGAGTTCCCAGCAATTCAAGTGGAGGAGCATATAAATCACTTTATATGTTTACTATCTTTTGAGCCTCTCGCCCAAAGTTAATAAAAAGCACTGTAACAATGACGGAAATTATCACGATATAAAGAAATCCATAAGGGTTATTCTCATAAGGGACATGTACGTTCATACCGATAAAACTAGAAATCACGGTCGGTATAGCCAAGATAATTGTCACCGAGGTCAAAAAACGCATTACAAGGTTCAAATTATTAGAGAGTATCGAGGAAAACGTATCCACCATGCGCGCCAAAATATTGCTATACATATCGCTCATCTCACGTGCCTGTTTATTTTCGATGATAACATCCTCTAACAAGTCTTCATCTTCTTCATAAACCTTGATGATATTTTGCACATTGCGGTTATTGCGAATTCTCAACAATTTATCGAGAACGGCGGCATTAGAACGCAACGAAGCATTAAAATAAGTCAAACTCTTTTGCAATTCCAAAAGCCCGAGAATATCTTTATTCTGCAAAGAAAGACGCATGCGACTTTCCATTTCATCTGAGGCCCTGTCAATACGTCGCAAATAATACAAATAATAGGTGGCCGTATTGTATAATAACTGCAATAAAAAGCGATTTCTCTTAAAGGTATAGACAAAATTATTGGCCTTTTTAATAAAGCTCTTGACGACCGCCGTCTCCTCTAAACAAACCGTTATCAAATAATCTGCGGTCATGATAATTGCCAACGGTAAAGTGTCATACCAATTACCTCGTTCAATCGGCACATTGATTAAGACCATCACATAATCTGTTTCAATATCAATATGCGAACGTTCCTCGTCATCCAAGGCAGATTGCAACACGCTAGTTTCGACCTGTGTCAGCCGGCTGACAATATTCAATTCGTAAGGTGTCGGCGAAATAATATTTATCCAAGACCCTTTTTCCAAGGTATCTAATGTCAATTCCTGCAAACAACCCTGCAGAGATGATTTATATACTTTGAGCATTCATTCATCCTTTCTATCCGCAAGCTAAAGGACGATAGCAACATTGAACAAGTTAATTTACCGCCTGATTTTCTCTATCCAAACAAAAGAAGAGGGAAAATCCACTTTCCCTCTTCTCCAATCAGTTATTTCTTGGCTTGTTCGGCTGCTTCCCAACCATAGTGCAAAGCTTGAAGATTTTTTTCAATCGTGTGGGGTGGCACTCTATCGGCAACACATTGTTCTACTGTTTTGAGTGGAACAATGCCAGTCAAATGCACGATAGCCCCCAAAGCCACAATATTGGCAAACAGTGCTCTTCCCAACTTTTCTACTGCTAATTTGGTAATAGGAATACTGACCACTTTTTTAAAGGGAGGTGGATTTGGTACTAGGTCTTGGTCAATGACTAGTAAACCATCTTCCTGTAAATCACTATAATATTTATCAGCCGCTTTTTGCGTCATCGCTAAAACTATATCTGGTCTTTGTACTTTCGGATGATAGATAAACTCATCTGAAATGATAACTTCTGCTTTGGAGGCTCCACCTCTCGCTTCCGGTCCGTAGGACTGAGATTGGGTGGCTTCTTTGCCTTCATTGACAGCTGCTTCTGCTAAAATAATGGCTACAGTTATGACGCCCTGTCCACCTGAGCCCGAAAATCTAATTTGTTTCATTTCATTCACCTGCTGAAAACACACTCGAGATTGTCTACAGCGTCCTTTCCTATCTATTTTTGTGCCGCTTCAATGACTTCAGAATAGGCTGTCCCATAGTCTTCGTATTTATTTTCATACAAAATACCGATAGGGAACTTGTCCACTTTCTTTTCTGCTGGCAACTTATCCCAAGCCACTTTCATCACTGCGCTATCGCGCATCCATTTCATCGCTACAGAAGGTTGGCCTTGTTTATTTTTTCTGCCATAAGCAGTCGGACATTGTACCATTGCTTCTATCAAAGAAAAGCCCTTATTTTGAATTCCACGAGCAATCATATCAGTCAGATGTTGCACGTGAAATGCTGTGCTACGAGCGACGTAGGTTGCTCCAGCTGCTTCAGCCAATTTACAAGCATCAAAAGGTCTATCTACTGTGCCATAAGGTGCAGTAGTAGCGCGCTTATGCATCGGGGTCATCGGAGAGGCTTGTCCGCCCGTCATGCCATAGATATTATTGTTGAATAAGACTACTGTTAAGTCGACATTTCTTCTCGCGCCATGAATGAAATGGTTACCACCAATCGCCGTACAATCGCCGTCACCTGTGATGACGATGACATTCAATTCTGGGCGAGCCAATTTTATCCCCGTAGCAAAAGGGATTGCTCTCCCATGCGCAGTGTGTAGAGTATCAAAATCCATGTATCCAGAAGCGCGAGAAGAGCAACCAATACCAGAAACTATTACTGTATTATCCTGTGTCAATCCTTCTTTTTCAATTGCCTGTACAATAGATTTCATCGCAATACCATTGCCACAGCCTGGACACCACATATGTGGCAAACGATTTTGGCGAAAATATTTTTCGTAAGAACGCATTGTTATTCTTCCACCAGTATTTACTGGTAGCTACCGCCATTCGAAATATGGTCGAAGATACCTTATTTTACTAAAGAATCTTCCGACGAACAGCTTCTCCTTTTTCTATTATTTTCATCACTGCTCTAATCTTCGTATTTCCTCGAAAATTTTTTATATTATCGGTGCCTGTCTTTTAGCAAGCGCCACTGCCAAACGCACTTCCGCACGTCATCATTTGCAAAATTCCGTAATAGCTGTTTCTATTTCCTGCGGAGTAAAAATTTCTGTATTGTATTTTGCCAAAAGTTTTACTGGACAACGGCCAGCTACTGCCCTCTCAATTTCGTGTACTAACTGTCCATAATTCAATTCTGGCACTAAAATGCCTTTTACCTGTTTGGACAATTTCGCAATTTCGGCATCGGCAAATGGCCAAATAGTAAATAAACGTACCATACCAACCTTTAACCCACGTGCGCGTGCATTGCGTACAGCTTCATAAGCAGTTCTAGCCGTTCCACCAAAAGCAACAACCGCATATTCGGCATCTTCAAGCCAAAATTCATCATATAAAATGACCTCTTCTTGGGCACGATTGATTTTTTCATGCAAGCGATTGATAACTTCTTCTGTTATTTTAGCACTGCCAGAAGGGAAACCGGTTTCATCGTGCACAAGTCCAGTGACATGAATATGATATCCTTCTCCAAAATTAGCGACATTCGGTACCAAATCATCATCAGAACGATACGGCTGATAACCTTCTTCGCGCGACATTTTTGGTTTACGGCGCGGATAAATTTTAATTTCATCTGCTTCCGGCAGAACTACGCGTTCGCGCAAATGTCCGACAATTTCATCCATCAATAAGATGACTGGGGTGCGGAAACGCTCAGAGAAATTGACTGCCTGAATAGCGGCATCATAGCATTCACGCACTGTCCAAGGAGCTAACGCAATCATCGGATGGTCGCCATGTGTCCCCCAACGTGCTTGCATGATATCGCCGTGCGAGGGAGAGGTTGGCTGTCCGGTGGAAGGACCAACACGCTGAACATTGACAACAACAACTGGAATTTCAGCAGCTGCTGCGTAACCGATTAATTCTTGCTTTAAGGAAATACCTGGACCACTGCTGGCGGTCAGGGCTTTTACACCGGCTAAAGAAGCACCTAAAACAATGCCCATACCAGCAATTTCATCTTCCATTTGCACAAATTTTCCGCCTACTTGGGGAAGTAATTTGGCCATTGTTTCCATGATTTCGGTGGACGGAGTAATTGGATATCCGCCAAAAAAGCGTACGCCCGCGGCAATAGCCCCCTCAGCACACGCTTCATTTCCCTGCATCAATCTCGCTTTTTGCATTATACTTCCCTCCTATCAACAAAAATAGCATAATCTGGGCAACGCAATTCACATTGTCCACAGACTATACATTCTTCACCATTTTTAATATATACTTTTCCTAATTCGTCTAAGGCCAGCACTTGCTTGGGGCAAAAATCTACGCATATACCGCACCCTTTACAGCGTTCCATCTTAATGGTTATATCCGCTTTCATTTTAACTGCTATTGCAGAGGAGCTCTGGGCAAGATAAATAGCAGTTTTTTCACCTCACTTTGTCTCACTATCTTCTATGTACTTGCCAACATGGGGTTTTACCCGACAAACCTCCTTCATTATATCACAAAAGAAGCCTTTTCAAATCATTTTCCCCACAGGAAATTGCTATTAATCTAGCAAAAAACAAAAAAACACCGCCGAAGCGGTGTATATTTCTTGGCTGGGGTAGCTGGACTCGAACCAACGCATGCGGGATTCAGAATCCCGTGCCTTACCAACTTGGCGATACCCCAAATTCATTTACTCGAATAGTATAACTATTTATGACTTTTTTGTCAAGAGATTATTTATCAATTTCTCGCAAAAGATTTACCATTTCCAAACCAGCTACTGCTGCATCAAAACCCTTATTACCAGATTTACTGCCCGCACGTTCAATAGCTTGTTCAATATTTTCGGTCGTGATGACACCAAAAATAGTTGGTATTCCCGTTTCCATACTTACCGCAGCTACGCCTTTAGAAACCTCATTGCAGACATAATCATAATGGGTAGTAGCCCCGCGAATAACTGCTCCTAGGACTAAAACGACATCGTATTTACCACTCTTAGCAAATCTCTTTGCCACCATCGGTAATTCAAAAGCACCTGGCACCCAAGCCACAGTCACAGCATCTTCTGGAACATTATGTCTAGTGAGGGCATCAATAGCACCACCCAATAATTTGCTGGTGATAAATTCATTAAAACGAGCTACAACAATAGCTACCTTTATTCCTTCACCCTGTATTTTTCCGTTGAGAACGTTCATCTTTATCGCTTCTTTCTTATTTATTATCCTTATTTATCCTGCAAATCTGCCAACAGATGTCCCATCTTATCTCGCTTCGTGTGCAAGTAACGACAATCGTAGTGGTTAGCTTTCGCCTCTAATTGTACACGCTCTGCCACTTTGATGCCATATTTTTCCAAAGCTTGTTTTTTAGCAGGATTATTTGTAAGAAGAGCAATGCTCTTTATCCTCAAATCCTGTAACATCTTGGCAGCGATTTGATAATCGCGTGCATCGGCAGCAAACCCGAGATGTTCATTGGCTTCAACCGTATCATAACCTTCATCCTGAAGGGCATATGCGCGCAGTTTATTTGCTAGCCCAATTCCGCGGCCTTCTTGTCTCAAATAGAGGACAACGCCTTCCCCTTTTTCTTCAATACGTCTAAGCGCCATCGCTAACTGTTCTCCACAATCACAGCGCATAGAACCTAGTACATCACCCGTCAGGCACTCTGAATGAAGGCGAGTTAAAACACTCTCTCTTCCCGCTACAGTGCCCTTCACAATCGCCAAATGACATTTATTATCGATATTATTTTCATAGCCAATTAGACGAAAATGTCCGTATTTAGTTGGAAAATCGACGTCAGATATTTTTTTAATTTGACATTCATGCTGCCGGCGATAAGCAATTAAATCGGCTACAGTGATAATCGTCATCTGTAATTTTTCTGCCAAAATCAATAATTCTGGCGTCCTCGCCATATGCCCATCCGCACTCATAATTTCACAACAAATACCTGCCGGCGACATTCCAGCTAAGCGTGCTAAGTCCACAGTAGCTTCCGTATGTCCCGCTCTCACTAAGACACCCCCTGCTACAGCGCGTAAAGGAAACATATGCCCTGGACGGCGCAATTCTTCTGGACGCGTATTCATATCGACGACCTTTTGCACCGTTAAAGCACGTTCATAAGCAGAAATACCCGTCGTCGTGCCGATATAATCTACGGAAACGGTAAAAGCCGTCTCGTGATTATCCGTATTTTTCTCCACCATCGGTGATAATGCCAAACGGTCGGCAATTTCAGCTGCTACGGGTAGACAAATCAACCCCTTGGCATGAGTAGCCATAAAATTGATAGCCTCTGGCGTCACCTTATCAGCGGGCAGAATAAAATCTCCCTCATTTTCTCTCTTTTCATCATCTATGACAATGACCATCTTGCCATCTTGAAAATCCTGTATTGCCTGTTCAATAGTATCAAATGATTTGGCCATTTTATCACCTGTCTTTCTATAAATTAAAACTATCTATGCGTTTTCCCACTAATTTTTCTACGTACTTACCAATGACATCATTTTCCAAATTGACAATATCACCTATCTTTTTACTGCCCAAGCTAGTAACTGCCGTCGTATGTGGTATTAAAGAAACTGTAAAAGCATTACCCACCAGCTTTACCACGGTCAAACTAATGCCATCTATCGCAATCGAGCCTTTCTCCACGATATAGTGCAAGATATCTGCTGCCGTTTGAATAGTGATAAGCCAAGCATTGCCTTCCTGCCGACGCGAGATAATCCTCCCCACTCCATCAATATGACCGCTAACGATATGTCCACCTAAACGGTCTGTTAAGCGCACTGCCCGCTCCAAATTGACTGGCCCATTATTGCGCAACAGAGAAAGAGAGGTTTTACGCATCGTTTCTGGCATAACATCGACCGAAAACCAGTCTTTTTGATATTCGGTAACCGTCAGACAGATACCATTAACAGCAATACTATCGCCTATCTTGACATCATCCATGATTTTTTCCGCATGAATAAAAAGACGCATCGATGCTTGCTTTCTTTCTATATTCTTTATTTTTCCAATCTCTTCTACTATTCCTGTAAACACTATTCTTTCCCCTTCAGATAACCAGAAATGAGGATATCGCCATCTGCTAACACTTGCACCGTCTTGTCGACAAGAAAAGGCGTAGAGGCCAAATGAGCAATGCCACTGCCACCAAAGGCCGATAGCGCTTTATCTCCGCCAATAAGACGTGGTGCTAAAAATAAGTACAATTTATCCAACAGACTGGCCGTGAGAAAACTGCCTAAAACGCGACTACCACCTTCTACTAGAACACTACAAATTTCCCGTTCTCCTAAGAAGTTCAAGAGTGCTTCTATATCTATCTCTTTTCCTTTACTTTGCCAAACACTCACGCCTTCTTTTTCCAAAGCCTCCACTTTGGAAAATGGCGCTTCTGCGGTAACAGCTACCAATGTTTTGGCCGTCTTATCTTGCACTAGCCGAGAATCCAATGGCAGACGTGCGTGGCTGTCTAAAACGATGCGCAGCGGATTTTTCCCATCTGGAACTCGTGCTGTCAAGAGGGGATTATCTGCTAAAGCTGTGCCAATACCCACCAAAATGGCATCACAATTGTCGCGCAACCGATGACCACATAAGCGCGCTTTATCACCAGTAATCCACTTGGATTCACCACTAGCCGTAGCAAGCTTTCCGTCCAGACTCATCGCCACTTTACCGACGACGAACGGCCTTTTTGTAGTTATCCACTTACAAAAAATTTCGTTTAAACGGCGTGCCTCTGCTTCTAATACTCCAACCATTACCTCAATACCAGCACGTCGCAACTTTTCAATTCCCTTGCCCGCTACTAAGGGATTAGGGTCTACCATGGCAACCACCACCCGCCGAATACCAGCTTCAATGATGACATCAGCACACGGAGGTGTTTTCCCGTAATGAGAACAAGGTTCCAAGGTGACAAATAATTCTCCCCCCCTAGCTTCTTTACCCGCTTGGCGCAGAGCTTCCACTTCGGCATGAGGTTTACCAGCCTGATGATGCCACCCACAACTCAGCAAGCGACCAGATTTGACGATTACCGCGCCCACCAAGGGATTGGGACTAGTTCTACCGCTCGCAGATTGAGCCAGCCGTAAAGCCAAGGCCATGTATTCTTCATCATGCTGCATAGTATCCTATCCTTTCTAACAATAAAAAAGACTAGCAACACGACGTCACTAGTCCAGAGGTACCCAAAATAGCAATCTTTTTCCATCCAGACTATACTGTCGGCTTTGGAATCACACCAAATCTGCCAAAGGCTTGCGGGCTGTACCGCCGGTAGGGAATCTCACCCCTCCTCAAAGACTGTTCGTGGCTTTAGTATAACGCAATTTTTTTTTTTCTGCAATAAAGGATTTCTATAATTATAAATAGAAGTAAGACTATATTACATGAAGGAAGGAAGATTAAGATGTCTGCGTTCAAAAAATGTATTTTGCTCACCTTTTTATGTCTCGGCCTTGTTTTTCTCAGCAAACCAGTCTATGCAGAAATGTATTTCAGCGTTGATGGGTATCACATCTACAATGTCATCAATTCCGGCAACGGACACGACAACGGCAAGGTGAGAACTACCTTGACTGGCAAAGGTGACAAAGTGCGCTTTGTCAGCTATTTTTCCGATACCAACAATGCCTATGTACGGCTAGAAAGTGAAAATGGCCAACAAAAATTTTTCACCTTTCCGGTAGCGCCTGGCGCTACCTTGACCGTCACCAAAATCAATGGCTACGACCCCAATCGCTCCTTTTGGTTTGTAAGAACATCTCATCCTTATACACGCCGAGTAGAGGGCATTAATTTTGCTTCTACACAAGTAGATGGCATTTGGCTCATCGGAAACTATTACGGTCGTTATCTCCCCTTCGTAACCAAAGACAGTCTAGCCAAAAATGGCGTCTACATTTCGCCAGGTAAAGCTGTCGACATCATGGGAGAAGGGCCTTCTCCTTATGTCACTTTACGCATCATGAACGTATTGGGGAAAAAATCTGTCACCACTCATTGGGTAGGCTTAAATTGGAATAATGCTGCCAACTGGTTTTCCATCACTATTTTAAAATAAAAAATAAAGAAACAGGCAGTAGCAATGCTACCGCCTGTTTTTTTACGGTCAAACAGAAATCTTATTGCTGAGAAGCAGTAAAGATATCTTTGAACTTGTTCAACCAAGCCTGTTTGTTTTGGTTGACAACTTGTTCATTTTCATGAATGATGTGAATGTCTTTCTTCGGAATGAGTCCTTTTGGAGCTGGAACGTCATCGCGAACAGAACGACGATGTAAATGTTGAGTAATCAAGGTCTGCGCTTGTTTGCTGGTGATGAAGTCGATGAACTTCTTAGCATTAGCCATGTGTGGAGCATTCTTTATGATGTAAACGCCATCTGGTTGGGAAATAACACCTTCTGTCATGTATACGATTTTAACTGGCGCACCATCGGCAACATAACGAGCGCCACCTTCTTCGAAGGTCAAGCCAACAGCATATTCACCGTCAGCAACGCCTTTATAAACAGCGGAAGAACCAGAGAGCAACTTACCATTTAAGTTTTTGCAAAGAGCCTTTACATACCACCAACCATCGTTAGGGTTGCCTTTGCCCATAGCATAGAGCATATTGATAAGATGTTCATAGGAAGAAGAAGATTTGGAAGGGTCTGCCATCGCAATTTTGCCCTTTAAAGCCGGATTTAACAAACTCTTGTAGCCGGTAACAGGTATATTGCCGATGAGATTGGTATTGACCATGATAACACTTGGAATATCGGTGAAACGAGTCAAAGGACCTTCCACATTTCTAAATTCTTTCTGAATGTGTTCTTCATTGACAGACTTATAATTAGCAAAGAGATTTGCTTTTGGCTTCATGGTATTTAAAGAGCCACCCCAGAAAATATCTGCTACTGGATGAGCTTGTTCAGATTCCACTCTCTTTAACAATTCACCACTGCCTGCTGCGATAACTTCTACCTTAATACCACTTTCCTTTTCAAAAGCCTTAACCAACGGATTGATGAATGCTATTGGATGTGGGCAATAAATAACTAACTTATTTTCGTTAGCTTTCTTTTCTGCTGCTTGCTTATTGCTACCACAGCCAGCCAAAGCCCCCGTCAAAACGAATAGGCTCAACACTAATGGAACAATTTTTTTCCAACGCATAGAAGAACATCCTCCTAAAATATTTTATTACAAGCTAGAGTTTGATTACAAATTCTATTACAAAGAAATACCACGATTGCCAGACAATTTAAAGAAAATGAGAATAGCGATAATGGTAGTCGCGGTCAAAACGGTAGACAAGGCAGCTGCTGTACCATAGCTGGCACGAATAACTTCTGTATAAATAGCTACCGACATCGTTTCCGTGTCACCAGTAAACAAGATGATACTGGAACTCAATTCGTTTACAGCCGTTATCCATGATAAAATGGCCCCGCTCATTACCCCAGGTAACATCATATAAGCAGTTACCTTAAAGAAAGTACGCAGTGGCGATGCTCCTAAACTGATAGAAGCTTCTTCTAAGCTCGGACTAATCTGATAGAGGATAGCCGAACTAGAACGCAAGGTATATGGTAAACGGCGTATCGTCAAGGAAATGATAATAATGAGCGCCGTCCCCGACAAAATAAGTGGCTCTTTATTAAAAGCGAGCAAGAGCGTGATACCTAAAACAGAACCTGGAATGATATAAGGGAACATGGAAATCGTATCAATACACTCCGTCAACCAAGTGCGCCGGCGAATCGTCAAATAGGCAACTGTCATGCCGAGGAAAACAATCATCAGTATCGCACACGTACTAAATACGTAGGTATTGGTAATGGCATTGTCCAATTCTTGGAAAATAGTCGTATAACTATCTAGCGAATAACCAGGTAAAAAGATAGAGCCGTTGGTCTTGAGGAAAGAGGTATAAATTACGACTATCTGTGGAATCAAAGAGATGGCCACCAAGAGATAAATGCCAGCATGAACAACCACAGATTTAAAACCATGCAAGTTCTGTGTCTGCATGGGGCGTAAGGAACTCATCGTGAAGGATTTGCGATTGACGACATACTTTTGCAAGAGAAAAATTACCGAAGTAATCAAAACCATCAAAGCAGCAATAGCAGCCGCGAAATTAGCTTGGTCGCCAACTTCATTGATAAATTCCGAATAAATCATAACTGGTAAAACATTGAAGCCTTCCCCAATCAACATCGGTGTACCGAAATCGGCCATCGCATTCATAAAGACCATCAAAGCTCCAGCTAAGATAGTCGGCGTAATCAAGGGAACGATGACCGTAAAGACCTTTTTCATGCCATGACAGCCAAGGCTTTCTGCCGCTTCAATCAATGCTGAGTCGATATTCTTCATCGCTCCGGCAGCATACAAATATATAAATGGATATAATTTCAAGGTCAAGACGAGCAAAATGCCTCCAAAACCATAAATCGACGGTGCGTGATAATTGAAATTAGTAAGCAACCACTTGGTCAATATCCCACTTCTGCCGGCAATCAAAATCCACGAATAAGCACCGATAAAAGGCGGGGAAAGCAGAGAAATAATGATGCCAAGTTCTACAATGCGCTTGCCTTTAATTTTATACACACTCATAAAGTAAGCTAATACCGTGCCGATGATGATAGTTAAAACCGTCACAGTCGTAGTAACTAAAAAGCTGTTAGTGAGCGTTTCATAGTAATACTTGCGCGCAAAAAAGCGCCGGAAATTATCCAAAGTAAACTGCCCGCTATGGGGGTCCTGAAAGGCGCTCATAAACAGAGCGGACAGCGGATAAATCAGAAAAAGACCAAAAATTAAAATTGCCAAGATGGTGATTGCTGTCCAAAAATCCCATTTTAACTTCTTTTTATGCATAATGTACGACACCTTCAATTAAGTTTTTCGACCCATCGGCCGTGAAAATATTTATCTTCAAGCGGTTTGGACGCAAGGTAACAGTTTCACCAATTTCTAAAATTTTTTCCGCATGACCCAAATCCTGAGAAAATTCGATGGACGCTTGGTCAGGAATCAACATATCTTCTGGGAATTCCAATTCATAATTAACATATTTGCCCAAGAAAACGCGTGTCTTAATCTTACATTCCAGCCCATCTCCTTCGCGCAAAGCAAATTCTTCTGGACGAACGGAAATCAAAACATCTAATCCTTCAGTGGCTTCTTCCGACAAATTATCCATTGGAACGACATAACCATTAGCAAAGACAACTACTTTTTGACCATTCTGTTGCTGAACGCGACCTTTAAACATATTGGAATGGCCAATAAAAGTAGAAACGAAACGATTATAAGGACGAGTATAGATAATGTATGGCGCCGCAATCTGTTGAATAACGCCACCGCTCATGACTGCGATTCTATCGGAAATAGCAAGTGCTTCTTCTTGGTCGTGCGTTACATAAACAGTCGTTATACCGACCTGTTTTTGTACTTCTCTAATCGCCGAACGCATTTCAATACGCAATTTCGCATCCAAGTTAGAAAGTGGTTCGTCCATGAGCAAAACACTAGGATGAATGACAATTGCTCTAGCCAAAGCAACGCGCTGTTGTTGTCCGCCGGACAATCTTTCTGGCAAACGGTCTTGATAATCTGTTATCTTGACCACATCTAAGATATTATCTACTTTTTTCTTGATTTCCTCTTTGGGCAACTTGCGTAACTTCAGACCATATTCTACATTTTCGCGCACGGTCAAATGGGGGAAAATAGCATAGCTCTGGAAAACCATGCCGATATTGCGCTGGTGGGCAGGAAGATTATTGATAACCTGTTCATCAAACTTTATTTCTCCCCCTTCAATGCTGTTAAAACCAGCAATCATACGCAACAGGGTGGTTTTTCCGCAACCAGAAGGACCCAACAAAGTAAAAAATTCTCCATTTTTAATATGGGCTTCCAGTCCAGGGATAATCGTCAAATCACCGTATTTTTTGACTACTTTTTCTATGTTAATAGCTACGCTCATTCTTGTACCTCTATTCTATGACATTTTGCTTAACTATTTGCAATTATACACATTTTTTTTGATAGAAACAATACAATAATTTGCACAATTATCTAAAAAAATGAACTTTTCGTTTATTTTCGAATTTGCCAAATGCTATTTTACGGTGTTTTCTAGCTCCCAATAAAATAAAACAAATCATTAATAAATGAACAACTAAAAAACTAACTTGCCGATATATCCCCTTCCTCCATGCAAAACAAGAATTGAAATCTCAAACTATTTATGATATACTAATTCTGCTCATTTTGGAGAGGTGTCCGAGTGGTTGAAGGTGATTGACTCGAAATCAATTGTACCGCAAGGTACCGTGGGTTCGAATCCCACCCTCTCTGCCAGATAAAAACAAGGCTTTGCGAATCTATCGCAAAGCCTTTTTCTTTTTTCCTTAAATTTGGTTGTAATAATAACAAAAATTATACATAGCTAACAAAAATACTACAATTAAAACAGCATTATATATTTTATCGACACCTTTCAAGGAAAGGATAGCAGACAAGCGCGTACCCACTACTCCCCCAGCAATGCCTCCAGCAATCATAAAAACAAAGACTGCCCAGGTGAAATCCGGCACCATATTTTTACAAATGGTGAAGATAATATTGGCCAACTGGGAAAAGAAAATAATAAATACCGAATTTAAGACCGCCTTTTTCACGTCCATGGAAAAAAGCCAATACAAAATAGCGACATTGAACGGGCCACCACCGATGCCGATAAAGGCGGCAATAACCCCCAAAAACAAGCTGGTAACAAAAATAATCATTCTATTTTGCAAATGATGAGTGCGAATGACATTTTTGCGCAAGGAATAGACGAAGACACCGGCAATCAACGTGGCCAAGAGCCCTGACTGTACGGCAGAAAGCAAGGCTGGACTGCCAAAGGAAGTCTTAACCAGATGAAATAAATACTTGCCTAAAGCGCCACCCACCACAGCTCCTAATGCCAAAGGAATACCGATGTGCATATCAACATCTAATTGTTTCCGCCGTGCTCTCAGCGCTAAAGTAACACACGACATAGAAAAAATCGTAAAGGCACACAAATAGTTAATTGCTGCCACATTCAATGTACCGATAATACTTAAGACTGGTTTAATGATGATGCCGCCACCGATGCCGGCAACCGCCCCCAAAGTACAGGGGACAAGAGTACTGAACCAATAAAGGTATCGTTCACACGGGTTCGCTACTCCCATGCAGTTCTCTCATGAACTTCTCTAGCTTTCACCAGAGCACAGACTATTTCTTCTCCCTGCCTTAATAAAGGTTTAGGCGAAACCACTTCGACTAGCAATCGCTTCTAGCCTACTTCCCTCAAGAGGAATAGTCGTTGAACGTTCTCTCTAGGAGCTTCGCTGCTGATGGACGATTTACCAGTGATTGGGATTTAACCCGCCACTATCTAGTTATTTTTTTCTGCTTTCGCCACCTTCACGACTAGGGTAATTTTGCCCTTGCGTTGTAGTATAACTAGCTTTACGCCTTTCCAGCAATTCAGTTTCTTAATGGCATAGCTACGCTACGTCTACATACAAATTTCTCTATATGCTTACCAAAACGAACCAGATTACCAGTTAAAATCTGTTAGTATTAATAAAAAAATAAATGATATTTTCCCTGCTTTCCCGCTAAGGGATGTTCACACGAAAATGCCACTTTCATGCAGTTCTTTCTTGAACTTCTCGCAGTTTCCTGCGAGCACAGACTATATCTTATTCTAAAAAGACAAGAACCACCCGCTTCGACCCACTAGAGTCTACTCCCTTTGGGATAGTCGTTGAGCGTTCCCCTCTTAGGGGCTTCGTTGCTGATTGCCCATTTCTCATTACTTAGGATTTGACCATGTAATATCTGACCGCTTTTTTTGTTTTCACTACCGTCACGTCTGATTTCTTTCATATCTCCGCTGTGGTGCCGTCAGCTTTAGGGGATTCCAGCAATTCAGGTGTAAATTTATCATACAGATTGCTCTATACGCTTACTATGCTCACCGCCGAGCTAATAAGATTCTCCCTCCTATTTTTTATTTATCACCCTCATTATACATTGCGCCAAATTTTCTCGCAAAAACAATCGCACACTAAATAACCCCTCGCAAATCGATAATCTACCCTATAGATAAAAAGTCATCAACAATGCGTTTTCTCTCTAAAGTATGGTATACTAATTGAAATATAACGAATTAAATGATACCAATTTGGCACGGGAATTTATACCTGCCAAACTCTTTTTTAGTACGGCAATAAAACTAATATTTCGCAAAAACCAAAGGAGGCGTAATAGGGCATACCGACCTTTTATCATCGGTCGAAATGCTCATTCTTTAGATGAGATATTTATTACTATCTGCATTGTTTTTACTTTTTTCTTATGGTAGTTGCTTTGCACAAGCTACTGCTAAACCTATTTCCATCACCATCAATATCCCCGCCCATCGCCTATACATCTGCGAACAGAACCATTGCATTGCTTCTTATCCAGTGGCGGTAGGAAAACCCCATCATGAAACGCCTACAGGAAAATTTTCAGTCATCTCCAAGGTAAAAGACCCCGATTGGACAGACCCCAAAGACACTAGCATCGTTGTTCCAGCTGGTGTTGACAATCCGCTCGGACAACGTTGGATTGGTATTGGTGGAGATTATGGCATTCATGGTACTAATGTTCCTTCTTCCGTAGGTAAGTACGCTTCACATGGTTGTGTCCGCATGCATGAAAGCGACGTGGAAAAAGTCTTCGCCCAAGTATCCATTGGCACACCGGTACACATCATCTATCAGCGCTTTATTCTAGGACGAAATGCCGCTGGCGAATTCACTTACCAGATTTTTGGTGATGGTTACAATAAAGAACCTCTCTCGCTGGAAAAAGTCAATGCCATTCTTCAATCCGCCGGTATCGCCGATTTTATCAATCAAAATACTTTGTGCACGGCTCTAGACAATGCTAATGGCACGGTCTACAATACGGGGATAAAATTAATTACCCTCTACGTTGACGGACAAAAAATGCCTTTTTATGCCATTCACGACGGCAACGCCGTCTATATCAATGCCCAAGACCTCGCTGCCATCACTGATACACCAATATATTTCAATAATAATCACATCATGTCTGAAGTGGGCACTGGTTCTGGCATTGTCAAAAACAACCACCCCTATATAGATGTAACTTCGCTAGAAAAAGTATTTCACCTGCAACGCAACTGGGTTTCACCAGAACTTTTGCAGTTAAACCCCACTGCTGATTAATAATTTAGCAATGGCCTACTTAGATAATCTTCAATAACGGAAAGGAAAGGTGGGTACTCATCCACCGCAAATAAATATGAAAACCGCCAATAAAGAACATTTTATTATCATAGATGGCAGTAGTTTATTATATCGCGCTTTCTACGCCATTCCACCTTTGAATACGAAAGAGGGCGTTTATACCAATGCCATCTATGGTTTCATCAGAATGTTTAGCAAATTGTATGCTGAACTACAGCCGACAAAATGTGCCATCGCTTTCGATAAGAGCCGGCACACCTTCCGCACCGAAATTTTTTCAGATTATAAAGGCACGCGCGAAAAAACCCCTCTAGAGTTAAAATCGCAGATTCCCCTCTTAAAAGAATGGAGTGAAGCATTTGGCCTGCCCTTTTTAGAAGTGGACAATTACGAAGCCGACGATATAATCGGCACGCTTTCCAAACAAGCCGCCCTAGAAAAGCTACACACCACCATCGTCACCGGCGACAGGGACGCTTTGCAATTACTTGGTGAATCTACCGACGTCGCCTTGACCAAAAAGGGCATTTCGGAGCTAGTAATATATACTGTCGATAAATTTAAAGACGAATACGGCCTCGCTCCGGACAAATTAATTGACCTCAAAGCCCTAATGGGCGATAAATCAGACAATATCCCTGGCATTTTTGGTATCGGTGAAAAAACGGCTCTCAAATTGCTCCACCAATACCACAGTTTAGAAGGCATTTACGACCATCTAGAAGAAATAACCGCCAAAAAACTCTCTGAAAAATTGCATTCTGGAAAAGAAGACGCCTTCCTCTCCTACCGCTTGGCTACAATTAATTGTGCCGTACCACTCACCATAAAACCGCTCGAGTGCAATGTAGAACCTGATATAAATGCCCTCAGAGATTTCTGCCACCACTACGAATTAAATAGTCTGCTCCCCAAGTTAACCCCTAATTGCCAAGGAGAACCCGCGCCTCAGGCTTCTCTCGATAAATCGTATAAAGATTGCCTAGATACGACAACTCTCGCTGAGTTTACCAAAACACTGACACAAGAAAAATCCTTTGCCTATCTTCCAAATGTAGAAGGCAAGATTCCACATCTACAATGCCGTGGTCTCATGTGTGCCTTTCCCGATGATAACGATATTTTCTATCTGCCCATGGACTGTATAGATGAAAAATTAACTGTGGAAATGACTGCCACACCATCTGTCACCTACAATGCCAAACTCAGTCTACACTGTTCCTTACCGGCAGAAGAAAATAACAGTGACCTCTTACTATTCGCCTATATGTTAAATGCGGAAAGTGGCGATTTCAGCCTCCAAGCCATCAATGAGCATTATTTAGGCGAGAACTTTGCCCTCCCCGCAGAAGTTTCTGCAACAGAAAAATTAGCCGTCACTCTGCGTTACGTCTCGTTTTTCCACCTATATGACCAGATGCTCCCCTTGATGCGGGAAAAAGGGCTCCTCTCCTTATATCGAGAAGTGGAATTTCCTCTGGAAAAAGTCCTCGTTACAATGGAAAAAACCGGTATCTATATAAACAAAGATAAATTAAACTCTATGTCCACAGAAATCGCCCAAATTATCGACACCTTGCTCGATGATATTTACGCTTTGGCTGAGCAAAAATTCAATGTCAATTCACCCAAACAGTTAGCCCAGATTCTCTTTGAAAAATTGCAACTACCGGTGCAGAAAAAAACTAAAACTGGGTATTCGACCAATGCTAAGGTCTTAGAGGCATTACTTCCCTATCATCCCATCATCGAAAAGCTTCTCTCCTATCGGCAGTGGACGAAGCTCAAAAGCACTTACCTCGACGGACTATTGCCCCTTATAGACAAAGAAACCCAGCGCATTCATACGACCTTTCATCAAACTACCACTGTCACAGGTCGTTTGAGTAGCTCGGACCCCAATTTGCAAAATATCCCAGTACGCACTGAAGCAGGAAAAAAAATTCGCAGTCTCTTTGAACCACAAATTCCCTACTCCCTCTTTTTATCCGCTGATTATTCGCAAATCGAACTGCGCATTCTCGCCCATCTCTCACAGGATACGGCTTTTGTCGAGGCCTTCAATTTGGAACAAGATATCCACAGCCGAACGGCTTCCGAAATTTTTGGCGTGCCCTTAGCAGCGGTTACCGCCGAACAGCGTCGCCATGCCAAAGCAATTAATTTCGGCTTAGTTTACGGTAAAAGCGATTACGGTTTAGCACAAGAACTGCACATTCCACGCAAGGCGGCTGCCGCCTACATCGAAAACTATTTTCTCCGCTACCGTGGCGTCAAAAACTATCTAGACAAAATAGTACAAGAAGCTCATGAACATGGTTATACCACCACGCTTTTTGGCAGAAGGCGTGCCCTTTCTAACATCAATAGCAAAAATTTCAATCTACGTACTCAAGCTGAACGCATGGCCATGAATACACCTATTCAAGGTACGGCAGCCGACATCATCAAAATGGCAATGTTGGCTGTGCAAAAGAAACTTCTGCAAGAAAATCTGCGCAGTCGCCTGCTCTTACAGGTACACGATGAACTGGTCTTGGAAACCATTCCAGAAGAATTACCTTTACTCAAGGAAATTTTGACGACTTCCATGCAAAATATCGTCACCCTCTCTGTGCCTTTGACCATCGATATCAATGTCGGTGACAACTGGGCTACTGCTAAGTAGTGATGTTAGACATTTTGACCATTGAAATTAGGGATATAGTCAGTCGTAGCACAATTCCGTTCCTGACATAATACTTTAGTCAAACCAAGAGAACGTGCGTAATCTACAACTTTTTCATATTCATAAGTAGTCAAACGGCGATTGATTTCTGGATACTTTGGCGCCCTATAAAACGGCACATACTGATTCATCAAGCTAATGTAAATATTGTCGGCAAAATTATCGGCTAGCCACTGCAAGATTTCACAGCTTTCGCGGTACAAGGTTGGCAAAACCAAATGTCTTACGACCAAACCTCTTTTCAATAAACCGTTCTGCAAAACTGGCCCGCCCACTTGTGAGTACATTAACTTTAGATTGCGCTTGATTACTTCTGGATAATCAGAAGCGCCAGAATAACGCTTTGCCGATGCGTTTTGATTATACTTGAAGTCTGGTAAATAAATATCTACTAATCCGTTTAAAGCCTGCAAAGCATTTTCGCTGAGGTAACCATTAGTATTATAAACTACTGGCAAGGTTAAGCCAGATTGTTTGGCCATCTTTAAGGCAGGAATAATAGCGTAAAGATACGGAGTCGGTGTCACCAATTCTAATACGGTGGCACCTCTTTTTTCTTGTTCTAAGAATATGTCTCGCAATCGCTCACGGCTCACCACCTTGCCGTAACCTTCGGCACTGATGCGCGCATTTTGACAGAAGACACAGCGCAAATTACAGTTACTAAAAAACACCGTTCCTGCCCCCTTTGTTCCGCTCAAAAAGGGTTCTTCCCACTGGTGCAAACTAACTAGGGCCACTTTTGCCTCCCAACCAGCCTGACAAACTCCACGCTGCCCAGCACGGCGAGAAACACGACATGTTCTCGGGCATAATTCACATTTTGGCATATTTTTTCCTCATAATCTGCTCTATTAAAATTTCGTCCACTTGACTCATGCTAGAAACAATACCATCAGCACCAGCTAGTGTAGAGCTATCTTTATGATAACGCCTATCATAATAGGCCAAACAAGCTAAACCGGCCCGCTGCGCCGCTACGACACCGTTTAAACTATCCTCAATTGCCAAACACTGGGATGGTGGCAGTTGTAAGGCCTGCAAGGCGGCCTGATAAATAGCGGGATGCGGTTTACTGAACTCCTGCTTCTCTCCACTTATTAAATAGGAAAATTCAGCGCGTACAGCTAATTGGTCAAGAAAATATTCTATATTAGCCATGGTCGAAGACGAGGCTACCGCTAAGATGTAACCCTGAACACGCAAATATCTAATCAAATTAATTACGCCAGCAATGGGCATGACCTTGCGCTCTCCCCGCACTGCTCGCAAAAAAGCCTGATGTTTTTCTGCGACCAGTTTCTCTAAGCCAATTGACAATTTATATTTTTGTAGACAATCGCGAAAAAAATCGCGTGAGGAGCGACCAATATAAGGCAAACATTCCTCGATAGATATTTCCACACCATGTCTTCGCAAGACGGCCTGTTTTATCTCGATATGGAGAGCTTCACTGTCCACAATAACACCGTCCATATCAAAAATAATTGCTTTTTGCACATTATCACTTCCTTAAAAATATTGACGCTAGATACTGTTTTTCCAGTTAAATAAAAATAAATTGCTCCGCAAAAACTGCTTGTACTATATGGCATCTACTCGCCCCTGTCAACCACAGCATTCCTTTAGGCAACCGCAAATTGCCCCTCTCTAAAATAAAAGACTTGCTATTTATCGGATAATATCTTAAACTAAGACTTATAACTTCAATCTTTATACAATGTAGTTATCACGGAGGAATCATTATGAGAAAATTATTTGGTTTTGTATTCGCTGCACTTTTTGCTGTCTGCATCTATGGAATCTATTCTCCAATGCAGGCTGATGCCGCTAGTCTTGGTTTTATGAATGTCAGAGCGGTTTTTGCCAACTATCCTGATATGCAAACAACCAATGCTGCCCTCAATATGGAGCGCCAAAAAGTACAGGAAGAATTTGATAAACAAGCTAATGGTTTAAGCGATAGTGGTAAAAAGGCGCTATTCGAAAAATTGAATCGTCAATTTATGCAACGCGAAAACCAATTGTTGACACCGGTAAGAGAAAAATTACAAAAGGCTGTTGCCAAAGTAGCTAAAGCCAAAGGTTTAGATACAGTAGTTGACGCTTCTGTCATCATCTATGGTGGTACAGATATTACCAATGATGTCATTGCTCAATTAAAAGCGATGTAATTTTTTGTTGACAAAACGCTCTATTTTTCGTATTATATTGTTGTTATTGCTGGCATAGCTCAGTTGGTAGAGCAGCTCATTCGTAATGAGCAGGTCGTAGGTTCAAGTCCTATTGCCAGCTCCAGAAGAAATAATTAACCACCCGCTTGACGGGTGGTTTTTTTTGCTCTCTTTTTGAAACTATATTTTAATATTAAGCAAGATATTTAGGAAGCAACGTATTTATTATATAAGCCAATAAGTTTTCATCACAGCTACAACCGACCACGTCCGCATATTGCTTCGTCTCCGAGCGCGCATTTTGGGGGGCAATGCTAAAATCAGCTTGTAATAGCATGGCATTATCGTTGGGATAATCTCCTGTCGCGACGAAAATTTTATCACGGTACATTGGTAAATTACGCATATAGTAAAGCATTTCTCCCTTGGAAACTGTCGGAGCGACAAATTCCAAATAGCGCGAAGAAGAATAAAATATATTAGCCACTTCATCCAAGTGACCTTGCTTGGCAAATTTCTCTATTTCCGTCAGGATGGAAGCTTGCCCACAAACCAAAATTTTTAACCATGGTAAATTGGCAATTTCTGCCAAAGACCGATGTACATAGTGCTGTTTCTCTTCTTGCAAAACGGGGTCATCAAATTCTTGGGGCGTGATAATATAACATTCTTCAGCGGTATATACTTCTAAACAAATGCCATGATATTTTTTTTGGCACTGTTCGGCAAAAAATCGCCAAATATCACCCCGCAATTCGCGCACACGCAACTTTTCATGCTGGCGAGTGTCATATAATAGGGCACCATTATAAAATACGCTAGGCGCATTAACGGGCAAATCACGATAATACTGCTCGGCATTGTCGGGAGTGCGCCCCGTAGCGAGGGCAAACGTACCACCCTGTGCCGTAAATTTCTCAATCGCCTGTCTATTTTCTACCGAAACATACTTATCACTATGTAATAATGTTCCATCCATATCAGTTAATATAAACATCTTGCTGTAATCCATATATCATTCTCTTTCTTCGTTTTTTTTATTTTGTTTTATGTATTCTTTGGGGGACATAGAAAATTGCTTTTTAAAGGCTGTACAAAAATTTTTATAATCACCAAAACCTGTCAAATAGGCGATTTCATAATTGCGATATTTTCCCATGTATAAAAGTTTTACCGCCTCCTGCAAGCGATATTTAGTTAATATTTCCCCAAAAGTGCTTTGAGTAGCTTCCTTGATTTTTCTACTCAAATAACTACTACTAACATTCAACTTATCAGCGATAATTTCTACATTTATCTTTTCTTTGTATTCGCGCTTAATGTAATTAAGTGTCTGGCGAACATAGATATTCAAATTGGCATCCTCTAAATAATGTCGGCAATCAAACAACTGGACAGCTGGCGCTACTGAAACATTTTTAGCTGTCACAATTTCAGAAATGACATTTACTAATTCCTCTTCATCAATCGGCTTCAATAAGTAGTCAACAGCACGCAAGCGCAAAGCCTGGCGCACGTATTTAAAATCGTCATAACCAGTGAGAAAAATAAATGCCACCTGAAAACCCTCCGCCTGTGCCATTTCCGCCATCTGCAAACCGGACATCTCTGGCATGCGGATATCGGTAATAACAATATCCGGTTTAGTAGCGCGAATTAAAGCTAAACCCTCTTTGCCGTTTGCCGCTGTTCCAACTAAAGTGCATTGCAACGCAGGCCAATCTAAAGTCACACTGAGACCTTCTCTGATAATGTTTTCATCTTCTACTATGATAACTCGCAACATATAAAACTTCCTTATATCCTAAAGCCTTTTATTCGGCAAAAAGAGAGAAATTTTAGTTCCTACCTTTAGCCCTCTTGCTATTTTTATGCCATAATTAGAGCCATAGATAAGCTGTAAACGACGGTGGACATTGTATAGGCCATGATGTGCAGAATCATTACCTTCTTTCTCTAAAACAGCCTGTATCTCTTTTAATTGTGCTGATGCAATGCCTCTACCATTGTCTACAATGTCTATTCTCAAATAATCATCTACAACATGCGCTGAGACCTTCACCATAAAATTAGCAACATTTTGGTTGCCATACTTAATAGCATTTTCGATAACGGGTTGTAAAATTAACTTTGGTATCAGGCAATTTAAGGCCTCTTCTTCAATATCTTCCTTGTAATGCAATCTCTCTCCGTAGCGATATTTCTGAATTTGCATATAACTATGTGTGTATTGCAAATCTTCTGCTAATAATACCATTCGCTGCGTCGTATCAATGCTATAACGCAAAAGTTTAGAGAGGGCCACAATCATCTTCGAAGCAGCCACAGGGTCTAAACGCACCATGTATTTAATATTTTCTAATGTATTAAAAAGAAAATGAGGATTGAATTGCGATTCTAACTGTCGCACCTCAGAAATAACTGTCGCCTTCACTTTCTCCTCATTAAGAGCTATCAGGGCCCGCACACTATCTACCATTTTATTATAGGCTTGGCCAATTTGTTCAAATTCATTGCCAGTAGTAATACTCGTTTTATAAGACAAATTGCCATCTTCCAAGGCCTTAAAAGCCTGTAACAATTCTTCTACCGCCTGCACCTTTTGACGAGTTTCTCGCTTAACGCTAAATAAAATGATTAGTACCATCAAAAAAAGTACCGCCAAAAGAACGGTTAACCCAGTCACATACTGCGTCAACATATTGGTAATTGGCGTAAAGGCATACAAAGTCATGTCATCATGCATCAATTTTTCCCGACTAACAAAGTACACTTCCTTTTGAAAGGTAATGATGCCATCAGCATTACGTACCTGCTGAAAAATCTTTTGGAATTTAGCATCGGTAAAAAGGGCCGTAGTAGCCAAGGGCGTGTAATCAAATTTATCCTTGAGCACAAAATATATCGTCGGTGAAAAAATTTCGCTCTTCAGTAAAGATGCTGGAATGACAAAGATAACGTAACCTCTGTTTTGGTAAATAAAGCTAAATCGCTCCCTTTTCCATATTCAGGTGCCCAAATTACCCTCTTCACCCAAATATTTCTTTGGCCGATTTTCTCTACCTCACCCCAAAATACTTGTTCATATTGAAACGCTACTTCCAATACAGTTTGCTAAGAAACTTCTTCAGCTTTCACTAAAGCACAGACTATCTCTTATCCTGCAGCTTAAACTGCTCAGGCCTGTCCATATCCTCAGACATCACTTTCTGGGTACTTCCACATTGCGGAATAGTCGTTGAACCTTGCCCTCTTCAGGCCTTGGCTGCTGATTGCCCATTTTCATGCCATTAGGATTTAACCATCGACCATATAACTGATTTTTTCTGCTTTCGCTACGCACACGCTTGACCATTTTTCAGGTAGGCGTTGTCGTTCAGTTATCTTTAGGGTTTTCCAGCAATTAAAACAGAAATTGCCCACTCATTTCTAAATGAGCTGACTGGTTTTAATTTTTCCGCTAGCTGCAGAAAAACTAACGTTCAATCAATTTTTGTTGCCGATAAATAGAGCTTCCAACAAGTAAATCATTCTCTAAAAAATGATGATTATCTGTAAAATCCAACAAGGTAGTATTTGGATGCTGATTCATGCGCTCCCACACGCTACCGCTAAACGCGTTTTGTAAATAATCAGGCAAATATTCGCGATTGCTGAGCACTAACTTTTTATCTGTATTGACGAGATAAAAAGAACTGCCCTGTTCCTCTAAATTGACGTATTGGTAAAGGTGCGTATAAAAAGCAGTCCTTTCCCCCTTATTGCAAGGCAAATTTCCTCTTTTTAGCGTCGTTTGTACAATAAATTTAGCCTCATCTTGATAGGTGTTTACGATATTATCTAGAGTGGAAACGGCGAGTATTCTCGCTTGTTCATTACGCTCTAAAACATCGTTATTCCAATACCAAAAAGCCAAGCATATGCCAATAAAAGAAATTATAAAAAGTGGAATTAAGGCATATTTTGTCAAGGCCACCCGCACTTCATCTTGAAAGTGCTTCATCTCTGTTTTCATTCTTCTGTATCTGTGGCCGTCAATATTGCCTTAACGCTCTTTTCAAATTTTTTGCGTGGTAATAAGACATAATGTCCACATCCACTGCATTTAATGCCAAAATCCATACCAATACGCAGTATCTCCCACTCATTATGTCCACAGGGGTGTCCCTTCTTCAGGCGCACCTTCTCGCCAATTTGATATTTATGTCCTGGTAACATTTTTTTCGGTACTATCAGCTAATTGCTCTGTACCCTTGACCTCCTTTGCTATCATCTGTTTCTTTGCTAAATCAACTGCCGAAACCGCACATAACTGCGTACTATCAGCGCCGATTGGTTCTGGGTGAATGATGATATCTACCTGTCCCAGCTTATCTTGAATTTTATCTTCTATTTCATCACAAATAGCGTGAACTTCTCCTAAACTCATATCCTTATTAAAGTTGATATGCGCATCTATCATCTTATAGGGGCCCAAAGCACGCGTACGCAAATTGTGATAACCCAATACCGCCTTATTTTCTACAATAATGTGTCTGATAACATCTTCTACTTCCGGAGACAAACTGGCATCAGTTAATTCCCTAGTGCTCTTGATAATCATGCCATAACCAGTGTGAAAAATAAGCACTGCCACGACAATAGCAGCGATTGGGTCAATCCATTTATAGCCAAAAATATCCATGCCCACTAAACCGCCCAAAACGCCGACTGATGTCCAAACATCAGATTTTAAATGCAAACCATCGGCCTCTAAAGCTTGAGAATTAGTTCTCTTTCCCACGACAATCAAGCGGTGAGAAACCAAAAGATTGATGATAATAGAAATCAACATAATCGCCATCCCATAGCCGACATGGTCGACCTGTACGGGGTCGCGAAACCGGCTGACGGCTTCATAAATTATCATAAAGGCTGCCACGACAATGAGAGAAGCCTCTATGGCCGCAGAAAGATTTTCAAATTTGCCATAACCATAATCATATTTTTCATCGGGTGGAATAGAAGCCTTATGCACTGCCCAAAAGGCAATCAAGGCTGCCAACAAATCGACACCAGAGTGCATCGCTTCAGAAACCAAGCTCACCGAGCTGATATAAAGTCCCACCGCCAACTTTAAAACAACTAATATAGTATTAGATATAATAGATAAATATACTGTTCGCTTTTTCAGCATATTATTTTTTTCAATGTTCATGTCTCTCACCTTCTCATCCAAACATTAAAACAAATTAAAATAAGTATATCTTTTTATTATATCATATCTCTATCGTTGCCAAACTATCTAACTTCTCACAAGAGGTAAAAAAAGGGCGGCTTTATTCTAAAAGCCGCCCTTTTTTCTATCTTAGTCAATCAACGATACAAAATATTTGTGAAAAGCATTATCTTCTGTCAATTCAGGATGAAAAGCTGTCGCCAACATCTTTCCTTGCTGGGCTGCAATAATCTTATCTTGGTAACTAGCCAAGACCTGCACCTCTTCCCCAGCCTTGACGATGTACGGTGCGCGAATAAATACCAAAGGTAGTTCATGTTCGGCCACTTGGGGAATCACACATTTAGTGACAAAACTATCTAGCTGACTGCCGTAGGCATTACGCTTCACGACCACATCCATAGTAGCAAAATAGGTCGTTTCCTGCTCTACGATTTCCTTGGCCAGAAGAATCAATCCAGCACAAGTTCCCCACACGGGCAATCCGGCCTGTATTTTATCGCGAATAAAATCTGTCAAGGAAAAATACTTCATTATCTTTCCCATTGCCGTAGATTCTCCGCCAGGTAAGATTAAGCCATCTACAGCTTCTATTTCTTCGCGCGTCTTTACCGCTCTAGCTTCTACATTAGGCAATGTTTGCAACATGGCTAGATGCTCTCTTACTGCCCCTTGTAAAGCTAATACGCCCACAACTTTCATTTTTACCAACCTCTATTTGCTAACTGTTCTTCCTTGGGAATGGTATCAATTTCAATACCGACCATCGCCTCTCCCAAATCTTCGGAAATCTTAGCAAGTTTAACTGGGTCGTTATAATAAGTTACTGCTTCAACAATTGCCTTTGCTCTCTTCTGAGGGTTGCCGGATTTAAAGATACCCGAGCCAACAAAGACACCGTCTACGCCCAACTGCATCATCAAGGCAGCATCAGCTGGAGTAGCAATGCCACCGGCAGCAAAATTGACAACTGGCAGTTTTTTATGTTCATGTACATATTCTACTAAATCATAAGGTGCGCCAAATTCTTTGGCAATGCTCATAAGTTCCATTGGTGAAGCAGCAACAACTCTACGCATATCATTTAACATGGTACGCATATGGCGAACCGCTTCAATAACGTTACCAGTGCCTGCTTCTCCCTTGGTGCGAATCATGGAAGCCCCTTCACCGATACGACGCAATGCTTCTCCTAAATTTCTAGCACCACAGACAAACGGAATTTTAAAGGCCTTTTTGTCAATATGATTAGTAGGGTCTGCTGGAGTTAATACTTCTGATTCATCTACATAGTCAATGCCAATTGCTTCTAGGATTTGTGCTTCTACAAAATGACCAATACGAGCTTTAGCCATGACGGGGATAGATACCGATTCTTTGATTTCGCGAATCATTTTCGGGTCAGACATTCTCGCTACGCCACCATCGCGACGAATATCGGCAGGAACTCTTTCCAATGCCATAACAGCGACAGCGCCGGCTTCTTCTGCTATTTTAGCTTGCTCAACATTAGTGACATCCATGATGACGCCACCCTTAAGCATTTCTGCCAAGTTCTTATTTAGACCATAACGTTCTTTTTCCATTCTAGCCTGCAATCTCCTCATTAATAGATTTTGACAATAGATGAACAAGATGCATTTTATCCATATAAACTAGCACCTCATTTATCAGAAGTGTCAATTCTTCGTACAAAAGTATTTTTTTACACAACAATCCAATACTTTCATTTATAATATTATAATATTGATATAAAATAGTCAAGAAAATACTATAATATTGATATTTTTCAGACTTTTCACATTATCCCCCTCTTTCCTTGTGATATTCGCCTTTTTTTGCTATATTAAAAAATAATATATTATTACGAGGAAGGATGAATAAGATGCTTTATCCTTTAAAATTATCACCCGCTTTAAAAGATTATTTATGGGGCGGACAACGCCTAAAAAATGAATATTTTAAAACCGGCACTACCGATATTGTGGCGGAAAGCTGGGAGGTATCATGTCATTCAGATGGTCTTTGTCACATCGAAAATGGTCTTTTTGCGGGGAAAACACTGCTCGAATACATAGAAACTAACGGCAAAAAGGTACTTGGAACTAAAGCGCGTGACTATGACTATTTCCCACTTTTGATAAAATTAATCGATGCTAAAGAAAATCTCTCCGTACAAGTCCACCCCGACGATTTTTACGCGCAAAAATATGAAAATGGGCAAAATGGTAAAACTGAAATGTGGTATATCTTATCAGCAGAACCAGGGGCCGAATTAATTTACGGCTTGAAGGACGGCATTGATAAAAACGACCTTGTGCGCCATGTCCACGACAATGATTTACTATCTATCTGTCGCCATGTCCCAGTACATAAAGGCGACGTCTTCTATATCCCCGCTGGCACTTTACACGCTATTGGAAAAGGTATCATGATTTTAGAAGTACAACAAAGCTCCAATCTGACCTATCGCGTCTACGATTACGACCGTGTCGACAAATACGGGAATAAACGCCCGCTCCATCTCGAAAAAGCCCTTGCTGTCATCAACACCCATCAGCAAGGCTTAACCGAAGATGTCCGCCACATCAATTTTATCAGCGACTATAAAATATCTATTCTCTGCCAATCGCCCTTTTTCAATGTCTATCACTTTGCCCTCGAAGGTAACTGTAATCTCATGGCTGACAAAAAATCTTTCCATACCTTAACGGTCCTAGAACGTGAGGTGTGCCTATATACCCCACAAGAAAGCATGCATCTCCATAAAGGAGATTCCGTATTCATCCCAGCTAATATGGGTGATTATCACCTCAATGGCACGGGAGACTTTCTCCTCACCACTCTATAGTAAAATTTAATACGATAAGGGCATTAGCTCGCAACATTCTAGTTGCTAACTAGTGCCCTTTATAAATGGAATAACGGCAATAAAAAAAGAGCCGACTTACGTCGACTCTTCCAAGTGGTAACATAATACCACATATATTCATGGTGGCTCACCCGAGATTCGAACTCGGGACACCCTGATTAAAAGTCAGGTGCTCTACCGACTGAGCTAGTGAACCAAAACGTTACTTTATAAGTATAAGGTAACTTTTTCTCTTTGTCAACATCTTTTTTTATTTTTATGAAATTGACATTTTTTAACTATATTGTTATAATCGAATAGTCTTGGAGAGGTGTCCGAGTGGTTTAAGGAGCTGGTCTTGAAAACCAGTGATACGGAAACGTACCGTGGGTTCGAATCCCACCCTCTCCGCCATATATAACTTAATTTTCTAGGAAGCTCATTTCCCTTGATACTAAATGAATTAGGATATCATATTACATAATGCATTTTGAGGCGGCCTCTAAAACGGCCGTCTTTTTTCATGGTCAAATAACCTTAGACAAGTGCTTGCAAGAAAATAAAAAAACGTTATAATAAACATATGAACAAATGTTCATATGTTTAAGGAGGGATATCCATGGAAAATATCTGCTTAGATGACAAAAAAAGACACTCTGGCTGTACTTGCTGCCACCATCATCAACATTCTCAAAAGCCTTGGTACAAACAAAGTAATTTATATAAAGTATTAATCGGTATTAGCTCTTTTGCCCTTAGTTATATTAATGCCAGCATTGCTAACTACTGCCTATTTATCGCAGCTTTAATTTTAGGTGGAGAAGTCTATTTTACGGCCGTACGCAATTTCTTTCGCGGTCATATGTTTGATGAAAATTTGCTAATGACAATCGCCTCCGGCGGAGCTTTTTATCTCGGCGATTATCACGAAGCTATCGGTATCGTCATGTTTTACCAAATTGGCGAATTTTTTGAAGGCTTGGCTACTACAAAAAGCCAACAAAAAGTAAAACAGATGCTCGATATGCGCGTAAAAAACATAAAAGTTCAACAACCTGATGGCACCTTTTCATTATTACCTAGTGAAAAGGTAACACCCCAAGCCATCGTCCTCGTCGCTACTGGAGAGCGCATTCCCCTAGATGGAACAGTACATGCAGGCACAGGTAGCTTAGATACATCTTCTCTGACTGGAGAAAGCTTCCCACTAGAAGTAAAACCCGGCGACAAAGTATTGTCTGGCATGTTAAATTGCGGTGCGCCATTACAAATATATGTAGAAAAAAATCTCGCGGATTCTATGGTTTCTAAACTGGTGCAAATCACCGAAGTTGCTGCTGCCCAAAAACCACATTTGGAAAAATTCATCACCAAATTTGCCCGCTACTATACGCCTTTTATCGTTCTCGCTGCCATTTTGGCCACTATTTTTCCTCATCCTGACCAGTGGAAAGCTCAACTCCCCATCGCCCTTACCTTTTTAATTATCAGTTGTCCATGTGCTCTGGTCATCAGCATCCCCCTCTCATTCTTTACTGGTATTGGCAGGGCCGCTAAAAGAGGTATTTTTTTCAAGAATAGTGCTATCTTAGAGGGTTTACATTCTATTAAAGCGGTCGCTTTTGATAAAACTGGTACCTTGACAGAGGGCCATTTTAACGTACAAGCCGTCCAAGCTGAAAACGAAATGGAATTTTGGCGCTACTTAGCTTCTTTAGAAAAATATTCTAATCATCCTTTGGCCAAAGCCATTTTAACCGCCTATGCACCTATTTCTAATGATTTTCTCAACTTATCAAACGTCAAAGAAGTCTCTGGATACGGCATACAGGGCGAATATAGGGGAAAGCAAGTTATCTGTGGGCGAGCCGATTTTTTAGCACAAAAAAATATTGCCACACCGACTGTCAATTCACCTTATACAGCTATATTTCTCGCCATTGACGATAAATATTACGGACATATTTTATTGGGGGATAACCTGCGCCCTGGCTCTAAGGAGTTAATTACTGAACTCGCCCAAAAGGGTTTACACTTTACCTTATTAACGGGAGACCGTCCAGAGCCAGCTCATGCTATTGCTAAACAACTTGGCATCAATGATGTTTCAGCTGGATTACTTCCTGCGGAAAAGTTGATAAAACTAAAAAAACTGCGCCAAACATATGGACCAATACTCTTTGTCGGTGACGGCATCAATGATGCTCCCGTCTTAGCTAATGCCGATATCGGCATCGCCATGGGAGAAGGCGCTGATAGCGCTACAGAAGCAGCTGACATAGTGCTCCTCAAAAACACAGTCCAACACATTGCCCTATCTTGGCAAATATCCGACCAAACTCGCTATCTAGCTTACGAAAATATCGTTCTCGCTTTAGGCATAAAAATAATAATAATTGGTTTGAGTTTAGCAGGCTATACCTCTCTTTGGGGAGCCGTTTTTGCTGACACTGGAGCTACCTTGCTCTGCATAGCTAATGCCCTACGCGGCTTCTATAAATAAAATAAAAATTATATTGACTTTTTATTAGTTCGTTTATATAATAATCCTATCAAAAGGGAGTAACTTCTTGGTTCGTTATCAACAACACTGTTGTCCTTGACAACTGGTAACGACGTCAAATTGTTGACAAGTGAGACTTTTAACGTGCTTTTCGGGTGCGTTAAAAGTCTTTTTTTATTGTCTTAATTTAGTTAAACTATACTTGGTATAAAATAATAATTACTTGCTATTTGAACAGTCGATAAATAATAAATTTACCTCGATACGGAGAGAAATCGCGGTAAAAAATACAGAAAGGTGGTATCTGTATTCTCTCCCAATAGGATTAAAAAAATAATCTGACAATTAATCTCTATTGCCAACAGAAAAATTAGATGGAATTTTTAACTGCCCTTGGAGCTATCGTTATTTTGGATTTAGTTTTAGCTGGAGATAATGCCGTAGTAATAGGATTAGCGGTGCGAAACTTAGAACATTCTATCCGCAAAAAAGCTATTCTTTGGGGTACTATTGGCGCTGTTGTTATCCGCATTTTAATGACGCTAGTTGCCGTCTATTTGCTCACCATTCCCTATTTACATGCTCTAGGCGGAGTGCTACTTCTTCCCATTGCTGTTCATCTCCTGAAACCTACTGAACCACATGCTCAACACATAGATGCTTCTAGTCATTTCATGTCGGCCATAAAAACCATTATCGTCGCTGATGCTGCTATGGGTATCGACAATGTCTTAGCCATTGCTGGTGCTTCGCACGGTCATTTCTTGCTCGTCATCCTCGGTTTATTAATTAGCATCCCTATAGTTGCTTTTGGCAGTAGCTTTATAGCTGACTTAATGGATAAATATCCAATTTTAATCGTCATCGGTGCCGTTATTCTTGCCCATACTTCTGGACATATGATAGTCAGCGACCACAAAGTAAGCGCTATTTTTGCCGCTTATTTCCCGATATTAAATTGGCTATTACCCTATCTCACAATGCTTTTTATCATCATTGTTGCTCTCTATTATCGTAACAAGAAAAAAACATCTACTTCTTCCAAAAATTAATTAAAAAATGTCCTGGCAAATTTGCCAGGACATTTTTGTTATATTATCAAACTAAAGCACTAAACCTTAAACTGTTGTACTGAAAAACGCAAATCCTCTGCCATCTTAGAGAGATTCTGACTAGCGGTGGCAATTTCTTCAATAGAGGCAGACTGCTCTTGTGTAGCAGCCGAAATAGTCTGTGTTTCTTCGGAAGATTTTTTGCTTTCCGCATCCATTTTCTGAATGGTTTCGACTGCCCCTTGTGTACTTTGAGTAACCGCTTGAACAGAAGAGCTGATATCTTTCATCTGCTTGGTAATATCGAGAACCATATCCAATATTTGCGTAAAGCTTTGACCAGTACTAGTCACTACATCAGTACCGACATGGACTTCTTCCCTTCCGTCATTCATAAAGGTAACAGCATTGTTAGTTCTATCTTGCACAGTTGCAATCAAGCCAGTAATTTTCTTAGCCGCATCCTGCGATTGTTCCGCCAATTTACGCACTTCTTCTGCGACAACGGCAAACCCCTTACCAGCTTCGCCAGCTCGCGCTGCTTCAATAGCAGCATTTAAAGCCAACAAATTAGTCTGGGCAGCGATGCTAGAAATAGCATCTACAATTTGACCAATTTCTTTGGATTCTTCTTCCAATTCACCAATAACACGTGCTGTATTATCAGTTTTTTCTTCAATAGTTTTCATCTGATTGATAGCTTTATTGACAGCTTTTTCTCCAGCTTCTGCCGTATCAGCCATCTTTTTCGCCGCTTCATAAACTTTGTCGGCATTTTGTGATACCTGCTCAATAGAATTAGCGATATTCTGCGTCAACTGATTTGTATTTTCTGCCAAAGCCAACTGCTTTTCCGAGCTATCTGCAACCATGGTAACAGAATTAGCTACCTGATTTGATGCCTGCGCCGATTGTTCTGCACTGGCCGTCAATTCTTCTGAAGCTGACGCAACTTGTTCTGCCGAGCCCATAATGTGCTTCAAAAGCGAAGATATATTGGTGCGTAATGTATCTATACCGCGAGACACGTCACCAAATTCAGTCTTGTCTGCAAGGTGGTTTTCTGGAATACGTAAAGTGAAATTTCCCTTAGAAAGCACTGCAATATGTTCGATTAAATCGCTCATCCGACTGCTAATCTGTTTAATGATAAAGACACCAATGACAAGACCAATGACAATAGTACAGATAATGATAATAGTGAAAAGTGTTTCAGCATAATCTGCATCTGCTCTATTGCGACTAGCGATGATACTAGCTGACTGAGATACGGAAGATGCCAAAGAAATCAATTCATTATTAAATTTCTGCGACAATGGTAATCCCTGTGTCATATAAAGTTTTAAAGCCACCTTATTGGCATTAGGATTATTCTGAGCAGCAATTTGAATTACCTTATCCTTTACAGAATCATACTGTTGCAAAAGATTGTTGATATCGCTGACCTTAGCTTGCGCTTCAGGACTAAGCGGCAACTGTGAATAATTGCTAAAAGATTGGTGGAAGACATCACGATTCTTTTTGATGTCCTGTAAAATACTTTGAGTCTGCTCTGGTGAACTGGTGAGCATAAGCATATAGATGTCTGAATCAATTTTTCTAGCACAAGTACGACAGGTATATATCCACTCAATAGAACGCAACTGTTGGTCATATAACTGTTTTAAAGCCACATCAGTGCGATTGAGGAAGTAGTACCCCACCCCTCCTACACACAACAGACCGGCCATAAAAATCACCATCAGAGAAATTAGTTTTTTCTTTACTTTCATGTTTGTAAAAATTTGCCTGTTCATTCATAAAGTATTAACTTTATCACTCGGTTTGTTAGACCAAGCTTCCTCATGTTTTCACATAAGCATAGACTATATCTTCTTCTTTGCCGCTAGCAGTAAGAAGCCACCCACTTCGGCTCACTTGGGCCTACTCCCTCATGGGATAGTCGTTGAACTTTCTTCTCTTCGAAGCTTAGCTGCTGATTGCCTATTTTTACACTACGTAGGTTTTGACCGTATAGCATCCGTTCAATTTTTTCTGCTTTCGCTACGCTCACAGCTGTCCATTTCAAGGCTCTGTTGTCGTCTAAACGGCTTTAAGGGTTTCCAGCAATTCAAGTGGTTACTGCGTACAGATTTCTCTATATGCTTACTGTATATCCTTCAAACTAAAAAAAGAATATTTAATAATTATTCAATACTTTGTCAATCTAGTTTAATTAATAAAAAAAATAAATTGCATTTTGATATTTCTGACAAAAGTATTTTTCTTCTCCTTTCCGCAAAATAATAAACCTATATGTTTTCTATTATATACAATAATTACAAAAATTACAAAAAAAAACAACATTTTTTATAAAAGTAAAGAAGGAGATAATAAATCATCTCCTTCTAACTAAATTACATATATTCGTCTGGATCTTGTTTAGGTCTCACTTTATGTTTGCCTCCAAGTTTAGCAGAAAGCAACTCTACAATGACAAACATGACCGGTATCAAGAAAATACCAAATGCCGTGGCAATAATCATCCCACCGACAACAGCAATCCCCATATTATTGCGGGCTGCTGCTCCAGCGCCAGTAGCGATAGCTAGCGGAATACAGCCAATGACAAAAGCCAAAGATGTCATCAAAATTGGACGCAAGCGCAATCTTGACGCCTCAATGGCAGATTGAATAATTGGCATACCGGCATCCACTCTTACTTTGGCAAATTCAACGATGAGGATGGCATTTTTGGCCGCCAAGCCAATCAACATAACAATCCCTATCTGCATATAAATGCTGTTGGGTTGATGGGTGAGGTATTCTGAGAGCAAAGCACCAAAAATACCAGATGGTACAGCCAAAAGTACCGCATAAGGAACGCTCCAACTTTCGTACAAAGCTGCCAAACAGAGGAAAACAAAAACGATAGATAGTAACATAATAATCGTTGTCGTGTTACCAGCTTTTAATTCTTCACGGCTCTGTCCTGACCAATCTATGGAGAAGCCACTTGGCGCTTCTTCTTTGGCAATCTTTTCTATTGCTGCCATAGCCTGACCAGAACTATAGCCTGGTGCAGGATTACCTTGGATTGTGATACTCGTAGTTGCATTGAAACGGGAAATACTCGATGGTGCTGTATTGAGTCTTGGCATAAGCAAAGTGCTGAGCGGTATCATCTGTCCAGTATTGCTCTTCACATAGATGAATTTTATATCATCAGCAGCACTGCGATATGGTACTTCTGCTTGAAGCATAACTTTATAAGTTTGCCCAAACTGGTTAAAATCGTTAACTGGCATACCACCAAAATTGACCTGTAAAGCAGTAAAGATATCGCTGAGATTAACTCCTAAATTCTTAGCTTTCTCTCTATTGACAGTAAAATCATAAACTGGAGAAGAGATATTATAGGTGCTATAAACACCTTGCAAAGCGGGGTTTTTAGCAGCCGCCGCCATAATGCGCTGGGCAATATTATTTAATTCCACATCGCTGTGGCCACTAATATCTTCCAATTTCATATCAAAGCCACCAACAGCTCCTAATCCCGGCAAAGCCGGCGGATTAAACGCTAGAATAGAGGCCTGAATAAACTGCTTACCTTCAACAAAGGCTTTCATAATCTGCCCACCAACGGCTGTTTCTGGTGTCGTTCTATCCTTCCAAGG